>CASEAR010000110.1 GCA_949285835.1 uncultured Verrucomicrobiota bacterium
GCTCAGAGGCGAGCGCATAGGCGTCATCGGACCGAACGGCTCCGGCAAAACGACTCTGCTCCGGCTTATGTCCGGGCAGCTTGAGCCGGAGTCGGGATCCGTAACTCTCGGAAGCGGCGTCCGTATCGCGTACTTCGACCAACTCCACAGCTCGCTGAAACCGGAACTCTCCGTACGGAGGAATCTGGCCGATGACAGAGACGAGATCACGGTAAACGGCGTCTCTCGTCATATTTTCGGGTACCTGAGGGATTTCCTTTTCACTCCGGACAGAGCAGAAACCCCAGTTTCCGCATTGTCCGGCGGAGAACGCGCCCGCCTGATCCTCGCCAAACTTTTCACAGATCCCGGCAACCTCCTCATCATGGACGAACCCACAAACGACCTCGACGTGGAGACTCTGGAACTTCTCGAGGAGCAGCTGTCGTCGTACGACGGTACGGTTATCCTCGTGAGCCACGACCGCGCCTTCCTTGACAACGTCGCAACCTCGTCGTTTGTGCTGGACGGACACGGCGGCGTGTCAGTTTTTCCCGGAGGTTATTCGGACTGGATTCAGCAGACCAGCCGGAATAAGCCGGACACTCAGAAAAACGGCGTCTCCGGCGCGTCGCGTGCCGAATCCACGTCTAATCAAGCGAGTCGGCAGAACAGGAAGGACCGCCTCGGCTACATGGAACAACGCGAGCTCTCCGCCCTGCCCGGCAAAATTGCGGAGATGGAAAACGAAATTGCGGAACTTAAAAAGAAACTGGAGGACGGCTCTTTCTTCGTGCGGTCGCCCAAGGAGGCCGCCGCCGAAGCCGCACGCCTGATTTTGCAGGAAGAGGAGCTGGAACGGCTCATAGACAGGTGGGCCAATCTCGAAAGCCGGGCCTCGGCTTCCGGCTGAATAACGTTGTTCTCTGCGTTTCTCGCGAACACGTACCGGCCCCGCCGCTGTCAGCGCGATGCGCTTGCGCTGAACGCGTACGGGCGCAGCCGCCGCCGGAGCGATGGCCCGTCACAGCGCGTGCCGGATTAAACAAAAAGCCCGCCGCATACGGGTGTCTCCGTACCGGCGGGCAACTGATGCAGCTCCATGTTTCAGTGTTCAGAAACGGATTTCTTTATGTTCTCGGAAAGAGGTTCGACCGACTTGAGCACGACGCTGACCACGGTTCCCGTCTCATCGGAAATATCCACGCTGTCACCGGCGGCATGCCCGGACAGCGCCACCGCCAAACGGCTGCGCGACGGGATTATTCCGGAATCCGGATCGGAATCCCATTCACCCAGAATGTGATACCTGTTGACGGCGCCGCTCGGGTACGCCACCGAAACCGTGGTGCCGATGCCCGCCTTGCCATCAAACACAAAATCGGAGAAGTCCGTCGGCTTCACAGCGTCCAGATCCGCCGAAAGCTCCGCCTGCCGCTGAAGCAGCACCCTCTGGTGATCCTTGGCGGTCTGATATTCGAAATTCTCGCGCAAATCGCCATATCCGCGGGCGATTTCAATGTCGCGGCTGTTCTGCGGGATTTCCACCTCCACGAGAATACGGTATTTCTCCTTGCGCTCGTTGTAGCTTCGCCAGGATGTAACGCGCTGAACATCTGAGTGTTCGCGGGGCGGCGCCGAAACCGGCTCCTCCGAAAGGAGCCCGGGGTACTTGGCCGCGATCTGCGCAGTTATCCGGCGCTTCGCCTCCGCCGTCCACTCGCCGTCAACAGACTTAATGCGTTCAAAACAGGAGCCGCGCTCGTAGTCATCCATCCCGGCAAACATGCTGAAAAGCCAGGCCTGATCTGTAAAACACTTTGCAATCTGATGCTGAAGCCGCAGATTCTCCCCGGAGACCTGCGGCTCAAGGGAGAGCAGAGCCGCAGTCATCACAACGGCCGCGGGCACAAGCTCGCAGATTTCCTCCCTGTTCCGGTTCCTGCACACCCAGAAAAGAACCGCATAAGGCGGCTCCGGATCCGCAAACGCCCTCTTTATCGCCGACAGGGCGTCGTCCCTCGCGCTTCCGCCGAGGATTTTGGGGACAGCGCGCTCCAGAAGCGGATACGGCATCTCTGGGATTTTCTCCGCGAAAACAGAGGCCAGGCCGCCATCCGTGTCAAGGGGAATTCTGGCGACCATCGCGTCAAGCATCGAAGACGGCAATTTCGCCGCCGCATCCATCACTATGGAAGGGATGCGAAGCGTCTCCGCAAGCAGCACCTCCGTCTCATCGGACTTAGGCGCATCCGTGCCTTCAGACTCACGGAAGGCGAATTCTTCGTCGTGCCGCTTTCTCAACTTCACCCCCACGCTTTCGAAACCGAAATCAAGAGCCGCGAGAATGGTGCGCACCTTCTCCTTGTTGTCGTGAGTCGTCGCGCATGCCTTGAGGACGAAACCGATCCTGTCGCGCAGCACGCTCTTTCCCTCGTCGCTGACGGCTCCGGCCCCCGCAGCCTGCTTGAGTTCCTGCATTCTCGAAAGGAGTTCTTCCACATCGTTGAGAGCAGCCAGAGAAGAGAACCAGGCGCTGTCTCCGACAGTCCCTATGGACTCAACAAACGTTATCGGATCGTTCTTCCTGGCGACAGGCGGAATCTTTACATCCTTGCGCCCTTTGAGCTGGGCACGTGCTTTCGACCAGAACGAACGCCAATCGGTTTCCGGCGGAAGAACGCCGCCGGTCATTACGATCTCCAGCCTTGATGCCGACATCGAACCAAAACTGGACAGCGTCATCAGCACAACCTTGCCAGGCTCATTTTCGCACATTTCCGCAAACTTCGCAGGATCCGCATGCCGCACGGCAAGCACGTGATCCGGCGACACGGGACGCAACGCATCCGACGCGTAGGAAAACAACATCGTATGTCCCGGCTTCCTGTCAAAGTCGACTATCACGCGTTTGTAAAAATCGTCCACCTTCCTGACGATGCCAAAGCCCCACGTCGCGTCGTAACAACCCGTGCCGGGAACCAGCCCTATGAGATTTTCTATCTTCCTTATGCAGTCGAGAGGTTTCTGCGTGCCGAAACCGGCACTCTCCACAATCGCCGCCGTCAGCCGGTCCTTCGACCCGGCTACAAGCACATCATGGCACTCCTGCCCGTATGCAATACTGTTCCCGAGCCAGCCCGCGCGCATCTTCACGAGACGGAGCAGCGGACCGAAATTCCGGTCCACCTCGAGTTTTTTCTGCAAAATGAGATAGCAATCGTCCCTGCGCTGATATTGCGCCCCATTATGAAGGTCCGACAACATCCCGGCAAGCTCGTCAAATCGCATATCCGGCGCGTCAAGCTCTTCAAGGAAACGTTGCTCAATCTTGAAATCTGCGGACTCCTGCGTGTCTGTTGTATCTGCCATGACCTTTTCCCCTGCTTTATCGCGCCGTGAAACGTCTCCTCCACGCCTTCAGAAAGAACGACGAAACCGTACATCACCGGTGCGGAAGTGACGACATTACCACAAAGAAGCTCGAAATGGAACAAAAAAACAAAATTATGGTTGCAAACTGTGTCGTCCGTGTGATAAGATGCCCGCGTTTTCCGTTTGTAAGCGCCTATCGTCTATCGGTTAGGACATGAGGTTTTCATCCTTAAAAGCGGGGTCCGACTCCCCGTAGGCGCGCCAGACGGAGAGTTGCCGGTTCAGTTTTGTATTGACCCGGCGGCGCGATACGATGTACACTTCGCCGTGTATTGATTCGCTCGGGTGGCGGAATAGGCAGACGCGCCAGCTTGAGGGGCTGGTGGGAGCAATCTTGTGCGGGTTCAAATCCCGCCCCGAGCACCATGTTTGACTTTATGGCGTTCCGGATTTCTTCCGGACGCCGTTTGTTTTTTCAGCCGGTACGGCGTGTCTTTGATATACGCCTCGCCGGATTTCTTTACTGCGCCGCAACCCGTTTTCCCGTAAATTGCGAACCGGATTCCATGGGTCTCGAACGTGCAGACGCCACGACACCTATAGGCACGGCAAAACACGCTCGCAAAGCATCAGATCTCGACGCGGCGAATGCGTCCCCCCGCACATAAACGCAGCAAAACACGCGCTGCGGAACACCCTGCAGGTCACGTTGCTAAGTCTGCCGCAGAACTAATCTCGGGAATGAGGTTCATCCCTGCACGGCTCACGCCGGGCAGAGATACGATTCGGGCGTTTTTTCGGCCTTGCGTCAAAAGCATTCCGCACGCGCCACGGCCATTCCATTCTCAGGCTGTTCTTACGACTTCCGAATGAAAAAATTTGCGCAGACGTGCGAACGGTGCGACCAGCCGGCATCCCGCACATCCGGCCCGCCCGGAAGCTTACAAAAAGCCCCGGAACGGTCCTGCACGGGAACCGCATAGCCCTGCACCGGCAACGGAACAGTGCAGCACGGCGGGCAGTGCATTCAGAGCAGTTACACACCGCGCAGCGCGGGCCGTCAAATTGACACAGGTTTTTCAGTCTGTTATACTTGCCGCAGTTTTACAACTGAAACGAGTTTCTGCCCCCGCACGCGGACATTCCTCATTTTTCTAACCTACGAGTATTCCAGGGAGCGAGAAAACGAAGACCGACCACATGCCGTTATCACGGACTTGGAACGTCTCGGATATCGCACCCACCTCTTAAAAGAGGGTTTGGAAGAATTTGGAAATACGGCGGGGGCGGTTTTTTATCAGGAGAAACACTTGCCGTCGGATCCCGGAGCCGCATCCGCGCGGCGCAGTACATGCAGGACGGCTTCCGGGGGACAATTAAGCCGTACCGGCACGCCGCCGCCGCCAAGCCCTCTGGTAGTCCACCCCTGCGTGCCGCCTTCCCTCCAGGCGCCAGACCAGAATCTTCTGGGGCTCGAATCATTGCGCACGTGTATCATCCTCCCGCTCGGAAGGCAAATCTGACCTCCATGCAGGTGCCCCGACATCACAAAGTCGATTCCTGCGGCAGCAGCCCGTGCGTAAATGCACGGAGAATGCGACAGCAGCAGCCGCACCGCCCCCGGCGGAATGCCTCGGCATGCACCGTCCAGATCATCCGTCCTGAATTTGTTTGGATCGTCGATACCGACAAAATATATCTTCTCTCCGCCGCGTTCCACGGGCACAGACTCATTAAGCAGCATCGTAATGCCCAGCGACTCGTAAAAAGGCACATCGTGGAGCGAATCATGATTCCCGAGCACACCGAAAACGGGCCCGTGCAGAGCCCCGGTAATACGCGACAGCCGCCGCGCGACACTGCCGCGCGGATGTATTGTCATGTTGTTGAAATCGCCCGTTATCGCCACCGCATCGTACTTCAGCCCGGAAACCGTCCCGGCTATCACTCCGGCCAGCCGCTCGTCAAGATCCAGATGCATATCGGAAAAGTGAAGCACCGTAAATCCGTCGAACAGGTCTGGCAGGCCGCGGACAAACACCTCGTTCCGGACGACAACCGGAGACAGGAACTCCCGGTACCCGCGATCCCACAGCCCCGAAACCTTCAGCACCACTCTGAGAATGCGGGAAATAGCCGGGAGGGGGCACCATCTGACCATCCCGAAGAGAGCATATTCACGGCTCATCTCCATGCGCACGCGCTTGAAATAACGCTCCCTCCCAAAACGATCCGCGACCGCGGCATCTTCCGGACTGAAATCGTTCGCATAAGCGCCCGCGGCATGTGCGCCGCGCGTCGCAGCCCCGCGGAACATGCGCATATCGTCTCGCCCCCGGCAGGATTACGACCTGTAATTCGGAGCCTCACGCATGATCTTGACGTCGTGCGGATGAGCCTCGCGCACGCCAGCGGGCGACACGCGGACAAACTTCGCGGTGCGGCGCAATTCGTCGATATTGTGTGCGCCGCAGTATCCGAGCGAGGACTGAAGTCCCCCGCAGAACTGCGTCATGACCTTTTTCACCGTACCGGCGTACGGCACGATCCCCTCAATGCCCTGCGGCACGAGTTCGTCCGGGTTCGAAGTAGTCTGCGCGTACCTCTCGCGGCTCCCCTTTCCGGCGATCATTGCCGCAAGACTTCCCATACCGCGGTAGACCACGTAATGCCGGCCTTCGTGTATTATCTTCTCTCCGGGGCTTTCCTCTGTGGCGGCCAATATCGACCCGAGCATGACAGACTCCGCGCCCGCGGCAAACGCCTTGGGAACATCGCCGGAATGCCTGATTCCGCCGTCCGATATCACCGGGATTGAATCCTCCAGCGCCCGCGACGCCTCGAAAACGGCAGTGATCTGCGGCACGCCGACGCCGCAGACAACGCGCGTCGTGCATATGGATCCCGGACCGATTCCCACCTTCACAGCATGCGCGCCCGCCTTGCGCAGAGCGAGAGCCCCTTCGGCCGTGGCAACATTGCCGCCGATGACGTCTATGTCAGGGAAATGGGAGACAATCCACTCGACCATCTCCAGAATCCCCTTCGTATGCCCGTGAGCGCTGTCCACGACTATCACGTCCACGCCTTCCTGCGCAAGCATCTCAACCCTTTCATGGTCGCTGCCTCCGCTCACTCCGGCGGCGACCCTGAGCCTGTACTGGGAATCACGGTTCGCCATGGGAAGATTGCGCTCCACAAGGTTGCGCACATCGGTGAAGCTGTAAAGGCCGCTGAGCCGACCAGAATCGTCCACCAGAGGAAGTTTTCCCTTCTTGCGGCTTCGCATAATGCGGTACGCCTCCTCAAGAGAAGTGCCGGAAGGCGCCGTTATAACGTCCTTCGTCATTACGTCGGAAATCTTAAGCGACGTCTTGTCCGCATATGCCAGATCCTTTCCGGTAAGCACGCCGACCACATGCCCGGAATCGTCAAGAATCGGGAAGCCGCTGAAGTTGTATTTGCGTTCCTCGCGCTCGGCCATCACCTCAGCCACCGTCTGATTCTCGTTGAATGTGACAGGGTGATGTATCAGCCCGTTGAGATGATGCTTCACCATGCTCACCTGATCGGCCTGAGCCTCCGCAGTCATGTTCTTGTGGATGACCCCTATTCCGCCGAGCATCGCCATCGCTATAGCCATGCGGCTCTCCGTAACGGTGTCCATGGCCGCGCTCACAAACGGCATATTCAAGCTTATGCGCGACGTCAGGCGCGTCTTTATCGACGTGGAATCAGGCAGAAAGTCGGCATATTGCGTCACAAGCGATATGTCGTCGAATGTCAGCCCCTCGAACCGGAAATGATTCATGAACTCTTCAGCGTAAGGATTAATATGCAAACCGAACCTCCGATTTTCGCACAGCATAAGACTGCCGTACAGACCATGTAAATGCTTGTTTTGCCAACGCAGTTTATCACGTTGCCCCAAGACATATCAAGACAAAATTTCTGTCCGGAACATGCAGACACATTGAAGCTTATACTGCACAATAACACATCAACAGCAAACTAAGCTTCTCTTTCGGGAGAAAAAACGCCACCTGCTCGCAGAATATATATATCAACGGCTCTCAATGGTAGAAAGTCAACCGGTAAAATCGTTAAAAAAATTCAAAACAACAGGCCGGCTGATCAATCAAAACCAGCCGGCTCCATTTTACAAATGCCGTGGGAAACGCCATTCCCACCGCTGAGGAAGCCGGCCATCGGTCTCAGCACCGACAGACTTTTCCGGGTCTGTGGAACCTTTTATATCAGTTCCCGATTTAGATTCTGCAGAGTTTTTTCCAAACTAGCCCTAATCTGACACTCCCACATCACAATCACCTTCCATCCAAGCGCTTCAAGTTTTTGAATATGATCCTGATCTCTTCGCTTTGTTCGTTCCAACTTGGTACCCCAGTATGTTTTGTTTGACTGGCTCGTATGGGCATACCGGCTTACGCAATCATGCCCATGCCAGTAGCATCCATGAATAAAAACGGCTATTTTCTTCTTGGTAAAGACAATATCTGGTTTACCTGGTAACGCCTTATAATTGACCCTGTACCGGAATCCCATCGCAAAGAGGCTGCGGCGTACCATCATCTCAATAGCGGCGTACCATCATCTCAATACTGGTATCCTTACTCTTGATGTGGGACATGATTTTACTTCTCCGGACAGAAGAAATCGTATCAGCCATTACACAGTCAAATCCAGAGGCAAATCAGAGATATCCTTTAACCGCTTTCCGTGAACAAGAGCTTCCAAGGTTTCAACCGAATCCTCGGAGCCAACTTCTTTGACTGCACGAATCAGCTCATAAAGGGCGAAGTGGTAGACACAATCAATATCACCTGTTCCTAATGCAAGTGAGGACAGACGGGTTGGCATGGGTTCCGCCGTAACTACAACGATGTGGGGCAGGTGTCCCTTCCTGTTTCGAATCAAATTCAGTGCCTCAGTCCGGCTGTTCTGGGACCGATCACTTCTCATTGTAAACTTGGCTGATACACTTGCGTGCAGTATAGGTTTACCGCCATTGGCTTTCCGAATATCTGCCATTTTGCTGACATCTGCATCAACGATACACTGAGCGGCATTGATTTCACCATCTTCGTATAGATCACGATAAACCACTACATCTGGTGACACAAGATAATCGTTCCCCAAAGCAGCCGCCAACTGGGCATTCTGTGCAGTAAGTGCATTCAAGTACGCAAGATGCTCATACTGAGCAAAGTCACTTGTTTTCAGTTTGTTGTTATTTCCAAGCTGAAGAATTGTCCAACGTCCTGGCCGTAAATTCTGAAGCTTAGGGAAAGTTTCACGCAAAAAGTCCATTGTAAGGATTTCAAACTGTTTGCCGAGTGTTTGTCCAGAAATTTTGTCCACTGTATTTGCTGCGTGATGATGTTCTCCAAGCAAAATATCAATAATTTTTCTGGAAATTGCCTTTGACCCTCGGCTGCTGGTATCTGCATTTGATGCTATGCCAGCCGAAGTCAATGTAAGGGTGTTTGTTTCAAACAACCGCTCGTGAAAGTGAAATCTTGCAGTTGCTATCATTGCGTCCATACTCAAGACTCTCCTTTATCTTTTCGCCAACCGCTTGTGCCACAGGAGGAGGAAATGCGTTTCCAATCATTCTGCACGCCACGGTTTTTCTTTTCCCGAAAGTCCATGTGTCCGGGAATCCCTGAACTCGCGCCATCATGCGGCTCGTAAGCCGTGGCATTCCCTCAAAATCTGGTGACGGTGCCTCGTTAGCGATTCCTTTCCCATCAACGCCAAGTTCTGCCCAAGCATTGCGCGCTCTTGTCGGCCCCAAATCCGGTCCGCCATGTTTTTTTGAGCCACCTACCAATGTGGGAGCGATTTTATTAGCCTTGGCTGCCCAGTCTTTTGCACCTGTCCAACCATTTTCAGCCATTAAGTCATACAACGTTTTTCCTACGGTAGGAGCACTACAGGGATCTTCATCTGGATAGAAAAATACTCCTGCCTGATCATTGCGAATGCCGACAATAACCACTCTCGGACGAAGTTGTGGAACGCCAAAATCCGATGCGTTCAGCAACTTAATTTGTGTCTTATATCCCAATTCCTGAATAGAGTTTAAGATATGTGTGCGGTATTCATCAAAGCTTGAATCTAAAAAGCCTCTAACATTTTCCAACATGACTGCACGAGGCTGGATTTCTTTTATAAGACGGATTGCTTCTGGGAATAGATCTCTCTCGTCATCTTTCCCTAACTGTTTACCCGCTACTGAAAAAGGAGGACATGGAACGCCACCGGCAAGTAAGTCCACCCCTCTATAAGGGAGGCCATCAAAATCGTATACATCCGCACATATAACATTCCACTCAGGCCGGTTATCTTTTAAAACTTTACAATAATCGACTTCATATTCCACTAACGCTACATGGACAAAGCCAGCCATAGCAAGGCCAAGCGCCTGCCCTCCAGCTCCTGCACATATTTCAACGCAAGTCAAAGGACGTTGCATATAATCTCTCCTCACTGTTCTTTTGCAAATTGTCTGTACAGCCATTGCCCGCCTATGAATTCTACAATCTCACCTATATCGCAGATATGGTTTGACAAATCCAGTGAAGGCTATCCATAGAGACATATTCATTCTTTCCATTTTTGACCAGCACATTGAAACTGATTTCCGAAAAGTCTTTCTGCTCTGCTCGATTCATATTTTTGTCAATCAGCGCCCTCCACATATCATCGCAACTGACCGGCATAGTCAATTCCTTATCTGCCGTTGGGAGCCCTTGTATCGTACCATAATAGCGTATATAACAGCAAGATGACCTCATAAAACAGTGACACGGACTGTGAGGCTAGTACAGACTGTAAGCTCCCTGCTTTGAGAGCCCCGGCGCAGCACGGTTCAAACCCCATGCTCCTTCCATGACCGCGACATATACGACCATTCAGCCCGCAGGGCGCAGGATTCCGTGAGCGCAAATTAAAACGCATCCGGTGCAATGCGCGGGGAACTAGAGTTCCCGAGCGCAAAAAGTACGCACGAGTTATTTTCAGCGCGATTCTGAAGCGGAAAACCATGAAACATTTTGATTATTCAGCATTTTGACCACTTGGAAAGAACGGAATATTCCGGGAAGAACAAGTACGCATGCACGACATCCGTCCGTTTTCAGAACAGCATAAAACTCTGGGAAAACTCACGGCACAGAGAACGCCGGATCCGCAAATTCATCAGAATTCCGGTGAATTCATTTGACGTCCACATGCGCAATGTGATACTGTTCCGCGCGTATTTTCAGCTTTAGGGAATTTTCCACAAGCATGTACGGAGATTTTCACCAGATGTCGAAAGAAGATAAAGACTCCAGAGCGGCGAAAAAAACCGTTAAAACATCCGCGGCACGTCAGGTTTCAGATGCTGCACGCGCTGCAGAAGCGGTAAAGGGGTCTGCCGCAAATACAAAAAAAACCTCTGCCGCCGTAAGCAGGACGGTAAAAAAAGTCCTTCGTTCGGCACCGCTCGGCCGCAAGAAGACCTCGTCGGAATTTTCCGCACCTGAAGTGCCCCTGCAGATTACGACTGATCCGGAATACAAAATGGCGCCAGCCCGGAAAAAGACCGCAGACAAAGCCGCATCTGCAAAAAAATTGGCTGTAAAAGCGGCGGCCAAGGCTACGGTCAAAGCAAAAACACCAGACAGGGCGGAGTCAAAATCCGAACCCAAGTCCGCGGCCAAAACGGTATCCAAAGCAGCGCCTAAGTCCGCGGCCAAAACGGTATCCAAAGCAGCAGCTAAGTCCGCGGCCAAAACGGTATCCAAAGCAGCAGCTAAGTCTGCGGCCAAAACGGTATCCAGAGCAGCAGCTAAGTCTGCGGCCAAGGCGGAGGCAAAACCGGCGGCCAAAGTGGCAGATTACAAATCCCCTCGCAGGAAGTCTTCCTCTCCCGCGAGGAACAACCGCGCTGTCCGCAAGAACAAAGACTTCACTGACAAACAGCTGGAAGAGTTCAGAAAAATGCTGCTTAAGATGCGCGAAGAATACACCTCTCAGGTGAAGGCGCTGTCGTCTTCCCTTCACAAGCAGGATGAAGAGAACACATCCGAGGACGGGTCAAACGAATTTGAAAGATCCACCAACCTTTGCAAGGCCGGTTCGGATCAGGGACTCGTAAGTAAAATCGACGCCGCCATCAAAGCCATAGCCGACGGCACATTCGGGCTTTGCGAGGAATGCGGAGAACTAATTGGGCTCAGCCGCTTGAAAGCTGTGCCGTACGCTACAACATGCATAAACTGCCAGAGTGGCCGCGACAGCGGAAAACAGTTCAGGCGAAACAAGGCCATGGACTTGTGGATGTAGGCGCACGGCCTCGTTAATTTGCAGCACTTGGGGACGAGCATGCATGGTAGACACCGACATTTGCTGACTTTCCTCACGGCTCTCGCCGTGCTGATATCCGACCAGATTTCCAAGTTCTGGGCGGAAAGATCGCTCGGTGACGGGCGCGTAGTGCATGTGATCCCGGGCATATTCGACTTCAGTCTGGTGTACAACTCGGGTGCGGCATTCGGCATTCTGCAAGGATACAGGTTCCCCCTTGTGCTTGTATCCGCCGCACTTGTGGCCGTGGTAATCTTCTACCGTCGGGAGCTCGCCGCATCCTCCGGGGGGCTGCGGTTCGGAGTGGGACTCCTCCTCGGCGGCGCGGTCGGGAACCTTGCGGACCGCATATTCAGGGGACACGTCGTCGACATGCTCAGTTTTCACTGGAATAATGCATGGCACTTCCCAACGTTCAATATCGCCGATTCCTGTATATGCTGCGGCGTATTCCTTTACGCCCTGTTTTCAATTATCGCCGAAAGACGCAGAAGCCGGGGAAACAACGATGAGAACGCCTAACGTACGCACCGCAGTCTGGCTCTCGGCGCTGTGTCTGATTTCCGCCTGCGCAGCGTGGTTCGTGGTGCGTTTCCTGCCGTCTGACGGTGTATGGACGATGCCCTCATCGCTTCTTCCGCAGAGCATCCGTTCCGCGGAAAAAATCATATTTCGGTCGGGCGAAGAAACAATAGACTGCAGAAAAAAAGGGAACGCGTGGTTCGTATTCCGCGACGGGATTCCATACAGAGCGGATTCGGCAAGACTTTCACTTGTCCTTGAAGCCCTGTCCGGAGAATCCGTCAGGGACAGAATAAACGCCAGACAACAGCGCGGACGCAATTTGGAACTTGGCGATTTCGGGTTATCAGAGCCAAGGATTGTCGTAGAGGTACATCTCGCAAACGAAAGAACCGTACGGGTGCTTATCGGCAACAACGCCCTTTATGACGACACCGTTTTCGCGAAAACAGACCGCTCTCCGGATGTTTACGTTGTGGGGGGGGTGATCCGAGATCTTGTCCCGGAGTCTTTCGAAGAAACCCGCGACAAGTCGGTATTCCCCCATCTTCCAGACACAGTGGTACGTATCGATATAAAGCGTTACGCCGGAATAATTTCTCTCGTAAAACGTAAAAACGGATGGTATTTGACATCCCCGGTGTCCGCCGCCGCAGACAATGCCGCGGTACATAAGATTCTCAGGGCGATGAGCACCGCAACGGTCGGAACCTTCGTGATAAACATCCGCCCATCCGCCCTATCGGACATCGACAACATGCTGTTCCCTTACGGGCTGAATCACAGCGACGCCGCAACGACCGTGTCAGTATGGACCGATGGCATGCAGTCACCCGTGATATACATTTTCGGGCGGCCGGCGCCGAACTCACCGGATTCGGTGTTCACATATTCTTCCGAGGAGAATTCGGTATTTACCTCCGCTGCCTCATTTATGAACGCATTCTCTGCAGATGCCGAATCACTGCGGGATCACTCCATATTCCGAACATCAGGACGCGAAATGCACGCCATCGGCATGCGCACCGCAAAATCATCCATGAACATTGAGCGCGGCGACGATGGAGCGTGGTCGTTTACCAAGCCATCGCCGCAGCCCGCCGATGCCGCCGCAGTGGAAAGGTATATCAGCACTCTTGAGGCCATCCGGGACAGCGGCATATCCGCGGAGCCGATTCCCGATAAGACCCCTCCGGCTGCGCTGCTCTCAGCCGTGACGGAAGACGGCGAAGAATGGAACGCACAAATATTCGAAAGCGGAGAAAGCGGTGTGCTCCTTATAAAAACAGACGCGGACAAGTTTGCCAGAAAAATAGAGGAAGGCAACCTTCCCGGGAGCTTCTTTACCGCCGGATACTTCGCTGGACTGCGCGATATGTCCGTCATATCCATCCGGCCGGATGACGTTATATCCGTCACACAAAAACGAAGAGGCTTGGCCTCCGTGTCCGCAATACGAATCCCGGCCGGAGGGTGGACGTGCCCTGTAGAAAACGCGGCCGCCAACGGCGCTCTCATCGACTCCGCTCTCGAGACCATGAGATCCCTGCGTGCGGGCGAGGTGGACGTTCTTGTGTCCGACGACGACACCGTAAGAGGGCTGAACCCGCCCGAATGCGAATTCGCGGTGACAGTAGATTCTGACACCTTTTCCGACGCCGTTCTGCAGTTTGGAGCAAAAACAGACAACGGCGCATCAAGGCTTGTGAGAAGAAAAGGATTTGACGCCGTTTTTAAAATTCCGGAAGAAACAGCGTCCGTTTTCATGCTGCCCATATGCAGCGGCAACGAGGGTCTGAAGGACCTTTGAACTTGATTTTCAAGGCTTCCGATTGTAGCATATCCGGGCAATGAGCAATGCATACGAAAATACGTTCGGAGGAGGAACGGCAGATACTGCGACCGGATTTTCCGAAACAGCGGACATAGAGACGTCGTCAGACAATTACGCAGGCAGATTTCGCGGCCGTTACGGAGCCTGGATGCTTGAAGTCCAGGAGCGCGGCGTTATGTCGCTGCTCAAGGAAGCCGCGGCGTCTGGAGCGTCTGTTCTCGATGTCGGCGGGGGGCACGGACAGCTGGCGGAACCGCTGTGCAGAGACGGCTTCCGCGTCAAAGTCGTCGGGAGCGCCCCCGAATGCGTACATCGCATACAAGGCCTTGTCGATTCCGGGGCATGCACGTTCGACGTCGCCAACGTGATCGACATGCCCTACCCGGACAAGTCGTTTGACGCCGTCGTGGCCGTGAGGATGCTCACACACTGTTCCAAGTGGGAAAAGCTCGTAAGCGAAATGTGCAGGATATCCAGAGGCCCCGTCATCACAGATTATCCGACGGGACAGAGTTTGAATGCCGCCGCACCGGCTCTATTCAAGGCAAAAAAACGCTACGAGGGCAACACCAGACACTGGAAACTGTTCAGACACGAAGAAGTCGCGCAGGCCTTTAAAGCTGCCGGATTCGCCGAAACAGGCAGATTCGCGCAGTTCTTCCTGCCCATGGTAATCCACCGCGCGCTCAAATGCAGAAGCATTTCCACGGCATCCGAGGCGTTTTTCCGCCTGCTGGGACTGACGCGCAGATGGGGTACGCCGGTAATCGTGCGAATGGAAAGAGTTCAACAAAAAACGACAACTTGAAAGTTCAAAATGAAAATTCTTATCACAGGGGGCACCGGATTCACGGGAAGTCATCTCGTAAAGCATGTCCTGAGGGAAGGTCACCGCGCAGCGGTTCTTGACAATCAGGAAGGCATAATGCTCGATGAACTCAAGAGGCTCGGAGCAGAAATCACCATAGGATCCGTCACGGACAGGGACGTGTTTGAACGAGCCGTCGAGGGCTGCGACGCCGTGTACCATCTGGCTGCAGCCTTCCGCAAAATCAACGTGGCCAAATCCGTCTACGACGCAACAAACATAGATGCGATGCGCACGCTTCTCACCGTATGCCGGAACGCAAAGGTGAAAAAAATCATCTACTGCAGCACGCAGGGCGTCCATGGCAACATAAAAAGCCTCGCGTACAACCCTCCGGTGCCCGGCGACGAAAAGTCGCCCATCAAACCCGAAGACTACTACCAGCACACAAAATACGAAGGCGAAAAAGTGGCGCACGAGTTCATGAACGACCTCGACATCACGATTCTCCGCCCCACAGCCCTGTACGGGCCGGGGGATCCCGGGCGTTTCCTCATGCTCTACAAACAGGTAAAGAAAGGCTGGTTCCCGTTCTTCGGCCCCGGCAAGGCGTTTTACCATCCTGTTTATGTGGAAAACTTCTGCGATGCGTTCTCCCTCGCAATGAATCACCCGGAATCCCGCGGACAGACGTACATCATCGCGGACAACGAGTACTACCAGATAAGCGAGATCGTATCAAAGATCGCGGACATCATGGGCGTTAAATGCAGAATGATACACCTTCCGTTCTATCCCATGTACTGGTTTTCATTCCTTGTAGCCGCCGTGTGGAAACTCCTACCCGGAGATCCTCCCCTGTTCCCCCGCAGAGTCGACTGGTACAGGCAGAACCGCGGCTTCCGCATTGACAAAGCCAGACGAGAACTTGAATACGAGCCCAGGATCGGCCTCGACGAGGGCCTCAAAATAACATACGACTGGTACAAGCAAAACGGCTATCTCTGATCCGCGGCATCGGGCAGGAACGCCCGACGCTGCAGCAAAAGTCCCGGCGCTGCGAAACGCCTGATTTGAATTCAAACCGGACAGGCGCAGAATCCGTGGCCGGGGGTAAGGCAGACAGGAGAATCCGGCTGAAGCCGCCGTATGAGGGATTTTATGCGCGATTGTGTTTTTGACAGAGACGGTTGTGATTCCGGCGACGACAGAAGCGTCCCGCAGCGGTCTGCACCACAGACATGGAGACAGAGAGTATGAAGAAAGTAATCGCGATTCTAGCGGCAGTATGCGTCTCTGCCGCATGCCGTGCAGGTTCCGCCCCGGATGCGGACGCCTTCGCGGCAGCTTTCTACAGCGCGGTATCATCAGGTGTGCCCGCCGATGAAAATCTGGCGGTATCCCCTGCCGGAGCCTTCAGGGTTCTCTCCGTGCTGGCCGCTGCCGCGCGCGGCGACACCGCCGTGGAAATAATGACGGCATTGAAGTTTCCGAGCGGAACAACAACGGACGGCTTTATCGAAGCCGTGTCCCGCCTCGACGCGGCGATATCCGCCGCCGGCGAGGCGGGGGGCGCCCAATTCATATCGACAGGCTCGATGTGGCACCGGGACGATGTGAACATAAAACCGGAGTTTGCCGGACTCGCAGAGCGCGAGCTTGGATACTCAGTCCGACCCGCAAAAATGAATGCGGAAAGCGCCGCGGAAATCAACGGCTTCGTCAAAAAGGAAACTCAGGGAGAAATCGATGAGATCATAGGCCCGGGAGACCTGACCGCGGACACAATGACTGTCATCGTCAATACGCTCCTGATGAAGGCGAAATGGGAAAAACCATTCAAAAAGTCTTCCACAGCCGACAGCACATTCTACACGCCGAACGGCCCGGTCACGAACAAATTCATGAGCTGTACGGAAATGTTCCCGGTGGCTCACGGATCCGGATTTACGGCTGTGTCCATGCCGTATAGGAACGGAACCGCCGAGTTTCTGCTCATCGTTCCGGACAAAGACGTGAAACTGTCCGATCTCGAACAGAAAGTGTCCGAAACCATGTTCGGACTCGCATTCACAAACAAAACGATTTCCCTGACAATCCCCAAAATGTCGCTGAAATGGCGCGACAACATTACACAGGCAATCTGCCGGCTCGGAATAAAAAAAGCGTTCACGGGCGGGGCCGATTTCTCGTCCATGTCCGACATTCCACTGTCCGTTGACACGGCGGTGCAGTCGGTGAGGGTCAAGGTGGACGAAGAGGGCACCGTGGCCGCTGCGGCCACCGCGGTCACCATGATCAGGATGATGCTCTCTCCGCCGCCCGAGGAAACAATCGTGGCAGACCGGCCGTTCCTGTTCCGCATCAGGCTGTCAAAGACCGGTGAGACGCTGTTCATGGGCAGGGTCTGCACCCCCGGAGCCGAGGAATGACGGACGCCACCGAAAACTGCCCCCGGCTGGGATTTGTCGGACTGATTATCGAGGACACATCCGGAGTGCCGGAGGTTAATTCCGTCATCTCGGAAATGTCTCATATTGTGGTGGGCCGTATGGGAATACCGTACCGGAACCGCGGATGCTCCGTCATAACGCTGGTAGTCGACGCCACCACAGACCAAGTTGGCGAGCTCACCGGTAAACTCGGGAAAATCAGCGGAGTTTCCGTTAAGTCCGCGCTCGCGCGAACCCGCATTTGCAAACAGGAAAACGTTCGAAAGGGCACTGCCGATGAATATCAGCGCTGAAGAAATCGCCTCAGTAATCGATCACACGGTACTCTCTCCAGACAGTCCGGGAAGCGCCTTCGAGGAAGCATGCAGATTCGCCGTGCTCCACGGCTGCGCAAGCGTATGCGTCTGCCCATTCGCCGTCAAAGTCTGCGCCGCCGCGCTTGCCGGAGCCCGCGTACGCACATGCACGGTCATAGGGTTCCCTCACGGCACCAGCGCCTCCGATGCAAAAACAGCGGAAGCCGCAATCGCCATCGAACACGGCGCGGACGAGCTGGATATGGTCGTCAATATATCAAAAGTGATCGACCGGGACTGGAAGTACGTCGAACGCGACATCGCAGGCGTAACGAACACCGCCCACAACGCAGGCAGAATCATCAAGGTCATTTTCGAAAACTGCTTCCTTGACAACTCGATGAAAATAGAACTCTGCCGCATCTGCACCGCGCTCGGATGCGATTACGTCAAGACGTCCACCGGATTCGGTACCGGCGGCGCGCGCCTCGACGACATCAGGCTCATGAAGGAAAATGTCGGCCCCGAAGTGAAAATAAAAGCAGCCGGCGGACTCAGAACGCTGAAGGACGTGACTGCGGCCCTGGAAGCGGGCGCTTCGCGCATAGGCTGCTCCCGCACCGCAGCAGTACTGGCGGAAATCATTTAACCTTGGACATGTCCTGCATACCGCGGGACTTCCGGCAAACGGGATATGGAAATATTAAGACTGCAAGTGCGTGACCTCGCCGTGGTCGAAAACGCCGAAGTACGGTTTAAATTCGGGCTGAACGTCGTTACCGGAGAAACCGGAGCAGGAAAATCCGTCCTCATCGGCGCGCTCGCGCTCCTCACCGGAGCCAGAGCGGATCACGGAGTCATACGCCACGGCGCTGCACAAGCCTCCGTTACCGCTGAAATCGTCCTGTCCGGCGAAGCGGCGGATTCCATCTCGGCAATACTTGAGGACGCGGGAATCGACCCCTGTGAAAACGGCGTGCTCATTCTCCGCCGCACAGTCTCGGCGTCCGGCGGAGGACGCTGCACAGTAAACAACTGCCCGGCCACGGTGGGACTGCTTGCAAAAATCGGAACGCATCTGGTGGACATGCACGGTCCCCACGACAACCAGTCCCTCCTCGACCGCGGATTCCAGCTATCCGCCGTGGATGCGTATGGACACTGCCACGCGGAGCGGGAAAAATTCCGCAGCCTTTGGAAGCGCAGGGAAGCCCTGATTTCAGAGCTCAAACGCCTCTCCGGAAACACGGAAAACGTCGAGCAGCGAATCGACATCCTCAAATACCGCATAGACGAAATAGAATCTCTGTCCCTTTCCGAAGAAGCCGACGGATACACCCTCGTCGAAGAATATGCCGCGGCTTCCAATTCCGCCAGACTGATCGAACTCGGCTCCGCCGTCGTTCAGGCACTCTCAGAAGGCGAGAACTCCGCCATCGACACCATGGCCTGCACGGCGCGGATGATATCCGAAATGCGGTCGCTGTCCGCTCCCGATGCGGCGGAATGGGAAAAGGAGGCGCATTCCATATCCGTTCAGATATCCGAACTGTCAAGAGCCGTTTCGGATTGCGCGTCCGGATTCGAAGTCTCTCAGGAGCGGATGCAATGGCTCGAAAAACGCATGGCGGATGTGGAGCACATAAAATCAAAGTACGGCAAAACCGTCGGAGACGTCTTGAAAACGCTTCAGGCGGCCAAAGATGAGCTCGAAGACCTCGGCAAAATCGGAGAACGGGCAGCGGAAGCCAGAGAAAACATCGCCAGGACGGAATCCGAAATGGCGGAGGCAGGCGCGCTGCTCACCGCCGCCAGAAAGAAGGCCGCACAGTCGCTCTCTGCCGCCGTTGAAGAGCAGCTCGCGGAGCTCGGACTGCCGCGGGCCGCTTTTTCAGTCGCTTTTTCCAAAGGATGCAACGAAAACGGACTAGACGAAATAGAGTTCATGTTCGGCCCCAATCCCGGAGACCCCCCTTCCCCCCTGCGGACGATTGCTTCAAGCGGAGAAATCTCGCGCGTAATGCTCGCCATAAAAACGGTCCTCTCCGGACACGACCGCATACCGATTCTCGTATTCGACGAAATCGACGCCAACGTGGGGGGGGAAATCGCTCTCTCCGTAGGGCGCAAGCTCCGCCGCACCGGCCTTACGCACACCGTAATCTGCATCACGCACCTTCCCCAAGTGGCGGCATGCGGATCATACCACTTCAGTGTGATCAAAAAGGAAAACAACGGCAGAGTGTCAACGGAAATAAATGAAATTCTCGGCCATGAGCGGGAAAACGAGATTGCCCGTATGCTCGGAGGAGCCAATCTGACATCTGTCGCAATGGAACATGCCAGAGAGCTTATATCCGCTGGTTCCGCACAATGACGCCCGGCTTCCCCCCCTCCCGGCCTTACAAAACATTTGTTGCAAAATTTTCACGGAATAGAGTAGAATCCGCCTGAACAGCAGCGGGTGCGCCTCCGCAGGCCGCCGGAGGAAGAACAAAGTGCGGGGATTCGTTTTTTCGAAAGGACAACAGCCATTAACTCCGAACAGCTCAAAGACATAATAGTGAACGCCCTCGAAGACCGGAAAGCGGTGGACACGGCGGTGTTTGACGTGCGCGGCGTGTGCGTGCAGACGGATTTCTACGTGGTAGCGTCTGCCGAATCCGCCCCGCATCTGAATGCGCTTAAAAATGCGGTGCTCCGAGACCTGAAAAACGAGTCGCATATCCGCGGGCGCGTATCCGGCGATGCGGAAAGCGCATGGATCGTCATCGACTTTGCCGACGTCATCGTACACGTCTTCTCAAAAGAAGCCCGGGCGTACTACGATATCGAATCACTCTGGCGCAATCCGCCCGAAGATAAATGAACGGCCGTCCAAAACTGAAGTATGTGATTGAATATGCGGCGCTTTGCACAATCGGTGCGTTCGTGTGCGTCGTACCGGCGGGCGCGGGCCGGGTTGCCGCATGGGCGTTCGCACGCGTTGCATTCGTCATTATGCGAGAACGCCGCATCGAAGCGGAACGCCGCATAAAAACCGTCTTCGGCGAATCCATGACGGATAAGGAAGTGCGGAAAATCGCTTGGATATCGCTCCGCAATACGGCATTCAACATTGTGGAAATGATGAGCATCAGGAGGACGGACGAAGCGTGCATAAGGAAAATGTTCACCGATTTTGACAAGCACATCGGGAGAATACGCTCCGCATCCGAAAAACATGGCGGAGCAGGCGTAATACTGGCATTGCCGCATATGGGCAACTGGGATCTCGCAGGAACCGCCGTTTTCCTCGGCGGGCTGCCCATTTTCAGCGTAGCCGGGAAACAAAGGAATCCGCTCGTCAACTCCCTTATAAACAAACTCAGAAGCGGACACGGCATGGACATCATAGAGCGCGGAAGCCGCACGCTCGCACAAATCGTGTTCAGGCTAAAAAAAGGACAGATTTTCGCCATCCTGCCAGACACAAGATCCCCGACGCCGGACGTTCAGACCGCATTCCTCGGCGGCACTGCAAATATAGCCCGCGGCATGGCATCTTTCTCCCGGTCGACAGGCGCCCCGATACTCCCCACGGTGATACGGCGCATAGGATGGAGCAGATTCGAATTGAAAATGTTCGACGAGATCCTTCCCGACAATTCCGTCCCTAAAAAGGACGATGTCGAAAGAATGACCAGAGAAACTATTGCAATTCTGGATCGGGAAATACGTATTTCGCCGGAACAATGGTTCTGGTACAATAAACGGTGGGTTTTGGACCCTGTGGAAGAGTCCGCACATCGAAACCTCGGAAAGGAATAGAAATGAACAAAAAAAACATACTTCCAATGTCAACCGCTCTGGTGATGTCTGTGCTTGCTGTGTCATGCGCATGCACCAAATCCGAACAGCTCGTTGAATGCGGTTCAGGAACCGTTACAACGGCAAACAGCGCACAAAAAATCGCTGAGCCCAAGGCCGAGGTGAAGACCACGGTGAAGGCCGAGGCCAAAGCTGAAGCGAAAGCTGAGCCCAAAGCCGAGGCAAAAGCCAAAGTAAAAGAAGAGCCCAAAGCTGAAGCAAAAGCCGAAGTAAAGGCAGAGGCAAAGGAAAAGGCGAAAGCTGAACCCAAAGCTGAAGCAAAAGCTGAGGTGAAGGCTGAACCCAAAACTGAAGCAAAGGCCGAGGTGAAGGCAGAGCCCAAAGCTGAAGCAAAGGCCGAGGTGAAGGCTGAAGCAAAAGCAGACCCTAAGGCCGAGGTGAAGGCTGAGCCCAAAGCTGAAGCAAAGGCCGAGGTAAAGGAAGAAGCAAAGGCTGAGCCCAAAGCCGAAGCGAAGGCTGAAGTAAAGGAAGAGGCAAAGGCTGAACCCGAAGCCGAAGCGGAAGCAGAGGCCAAAGAAGAGGCAAAGGCTCCTGCACAAAACTAAAACATAACAAAGCATTTCCCGGCGCTGATTTTTCCAGCATTTACGGGATTAAGCCAGCGCCGGTTCTCTCAACAGCCGTGTGACGGATACGGTCTGATATTCACCGCATCGACGCACCGGAAAGGAAAGTCATGATTACTAAAAAATTATTTCCTGTCTCAACAATCGCTGTGATGTCGATGCTGGCAGTGTCGTGCGTAAGCACAGATGCCGGCCAGTCCGGCAGCATCAGCCCAGCCGTCGCAGAACCAACAGTCCAGAAAACAGACGTCAGCGCTGCTGAAGCCCCGGTAAATGCGAAAAAGGCTGATAATGCGCAGAAAACAGAAAAAGAACAGGCCGCCGGGGAAAACGCAAATGCGGAACAAAAAACCGTGCAGGAAACGGCGCCTTCCGCCGCTGAGAGCACGGCTGTACTGGCTTTTGCAAGCCCGTTCTCCGACAACGCCGTTATCCAGCGCGATGCCGAGTCGCCTGTTTGGGGCATAGCCGATCCGGGCGCAAAAGTAACACTCAAGGTCGTCTCGTCAGACGGAGGAAAAACTGTTTCTGAGACTTCCGCATCCGCCGGAAAAGATGGCAAATGGATTGTCAAAACCAAGAAAATCCCGGCCGGCGGACCATACATCGTAACAGCAGAATCGAACGGAGCGTCCATCTCCATGAAGAACGTCCTGTTCGGAGACGTCTGGATTTGCTCCGGACAGTCAAATATGGAAATGTCGTACGGTTGGGGACTGACGAATGGCAAGAAGTTTATGGAGACCAATTCCTGCGACACTATCAGACTTCTCAACGTCCCAAACCGCACCTCCGCAATACCGCGCGAAAACTTTGAAGCCCAATGGAGCGTCTGCGAGCCCGAAGCCGCCAAAAAATTCTCTGCCTGCGGATATTTCTTCGGCACAGCGCTTAAGGAGAGACTCCCAGACATACCGATCGGATTGATCGACGTGACCTGGAGCGGAACATACATACAGACTTGGCTGGCTCTCGACTCGCTCGAAAAATGCGGAGTTGAAGCGATTGAGGAATCCGCCAGGCAATACCGCAGCACTATTGACGACTGGTTCAACAAGGGCGGAGACAAACTCTTCGAAAAACGCATGGAAGAGTGGCGGAGCGCCATGACGCCGTTTAAAGACGCCAAGATAAAACCGGGACATGACGGCTTTGACTACTCTTCATGGAAAACCGTAAAGCTTCCTGTTACCTTTGAAAAGCATATAGACCCGAATTTTGACGGTCTGTGCTACTACAAGACGGATATCGAGCTGACCGATGCGCAGGCGGAAAACCCCGCAGAAATATCTCTCGGCACCATAGATGACGACGATACCACGACGATCAACGGGAAAATTGTCGGTGAAACTCTCGTCTGGAACACCGACAGAAAGTACAAAATCAATACCGGAATACTGCACGGCGGCACAAATACGATCGTCGTCCGGGTAGTAGACCACGGAGGGGCCGGCGGCTTCACCGGCAAACCCGAAAATATGTTCATCAAAGTGGGCGACACGAAAATCCCCCTCGACAGAGAATGGCAATACTACAACAGCGACATCGCCATGCACCCGCCGGTATCTCTCGCCACGGCACCTGCGAATTCCTTCAGCGCATGCTACTACGGCATGATGTACTCCCTCTTCCCCATGGCGGTAAAAGGCGCTATCTGGTATCAGGGATGCTCGAACGTAGGAGGGCATGAGGCTTATTACAACCTGTTTGAAGCCATGATCAAAGACTGGAGATCCAACTTCTCCGGAGGAGATTTCCCTGTTTATATAGTGCAGCTCGCAGCATTCCTGCAAACACATGACACACCGGTCAACAGTTCATGGGCGGCCATGCGCTGGACTCAGATGCGGCTTGGAGAGGAAATGGAAAACTGCGGCACCGCCGTTACGATCGATGTTGGGGATCACAACGATATTCACCCAAAAGACAAAAAGACCGTCGGTGAAAGGCTTGCCAGACTGGCGCTCGTGCGCACATACGGAGACAATAACCTGACCGAATGCGGTCCGATTCCCGAATCGGAAGCGACAGTCGGAGAAAATTCTTCGGTGCGCATCGCCTTCAAGCACGCCAAGGGTCTCAAAACATCTGACGGGAAAGACGTTGCGGGATTCCAGCTCGCTGGCGAAGACGGAAAGTTTGTGTGGGCGGACGCCGCAATAATCGGTGAAACAGTCAGCATCGCCGCTGCATCCGTGAACAAACCAAAAAAGGTTAGATATGCATGGGATGATTATCCCGTATGCAATCTCGTAAACGGAGACGGAATCCCATGCGGACCGTTCGAGCTCGATGTAAAATCTACCGCAGAAAAAGAGGATCAGGGAAATTAAAATGAAAACGGAACCTATAGCCGGACAAGTATTTTCTCTGGATACAGAATCTGCATCCATGGTTTTCAAATTCCTGCCGGACTACGGCGTGTGGACGATTCCATACTTCGGTCCGCGGATAACCGACCCGCAGGATGCGGCCGTGTTGTCCAGCTTTTCTGGCAATTACGGCACTTCAAACGGAAAAACAATAAGAGAAAGCTATCCGGCTTTCGGTTCCGATATCGATCCGCATTTGCTGAACACGCACGGCGGCCTGACCGCCGTACACCACGACGGGTGCGCCGGTACGTCATGGAGAGCGGAATCCGCCGTGCGGACCGAAGCTGAAGACGGCGTCACACATGTTGAGATAACGCTTCGCGACGCTGAATATGATTTCCGAGCCGTTCAGCACTTCCGCATAATAAAAGGCATCGACGTATTCGAAACGTGGGTGGAGCTTAAAAACAGCGAACCTGGCTCCGTACGCCTGTCCGTAATGGACTCGGCAGCGTTCGAGTTTCTCGGATTGCCGCGCGACCTGTCGGTACTAACATTGTACGGACAATGGGCCAACGAAGCGCAGCTTTCAGTATCACAGCTGCATCGTGGACAGACCATAGCCATCGGAGCGCGGTCGGGCGTGCGCGATGCATGGGACAGCAATCCGTCGTTTATGTTGTTCGAGTCCTCTGCCACAGAGGAATCCGGTCTCGTATACGGCTGCGCTCTGGCCTGGTCCGGAGCGTGGCACGCATCACTGAGCCGCACCTCAAACGGCGAACTCCGTATGAACGCGGGAGCAGACAATCCGTCCGGGCCGTACATAATGCGGCCCGGCACAACGCTGATGCTCCCGAAGTTCATCATGTCGTGTTCCGTCGGAGGATTCGGGAAAATCTCGCGGGCTTTCCACAAGTGGGCGCGCGAAAAGTGCCTCCCGCACGGCGGCGGAGTGCGCGATGTGCTGCTCAACAGCTGGGAAGGCGCGTATTTCTCGTTCAATGAGAAGACTCTCACGGACATGATGGACGGAGTGCGCGAACTTGGAGGGGAGCTTTTTGTCATAGACGACGGATGGTTCGGGCTCGGGGAATACGCTCGAGACGACGACAGACGCGGACTTGGCGACTGGTTCTGGAACACTAAGAAACTCCCCAGAGGACTGAAATACCTTACGGACGAGGCGGCAAAACGCGGTTTGAAACTTGGGCTTTGGATAGAGCCTGAAATGGCCAACACCCGAAGCGAAATCGCCGTCTCCCACCCGGACTGGATTATGCGGGAAAAAGGCAGGCCGCTCCGGACTGGACGCGGCGAATCGCAGGTTGTCCTTGATATGACCAATCCGGAAGTCCGGGATGAAATCTTCCGGAGGATCTCCGATATAATCGAATCCGCACCGGCGCTTGCATACATCAAATGGGACGCAAACGCCGACTTTATGAACCCCGGCTCCGCATACCTCGAAGACGACTGCCAGACAAACATCTGGTTCGACTATGCCTCAGGAGTCCGCGAACTGGCGCAAAGGCTCGCCTCCAAATTCCCCGGCATTATATTTCAGGCATGTTCCTCCGGCGGCGCGCACGCCGACTTCGCCAGCCTTTCAACTGCAGACGAATTCTGGGGATCAGACAATACCGACGCTCGTCAGCGCATATTCATCCAGTGGGGAGAACAGATGTTTTATCCCGCATGCGCCATGGCATGCCATGTGACTGCGGTGCCGTCTCATCAGACAGGCAGGGTCACACCTCTCAAGTTCCGCTTCGACGTGGCAATGTCCGGACGCCTCGGCTTCGAACTCCACCCGGCGAACATGACTCCCGAGGAAATCAGATTCGCCAAAATTGCCGTTGCGGATTACAAGAGCATACGCAGCACGGTGCAGCTGGGAAATCTTTACCGGCTCGTTTCTCCGTATGGCAATGACCACGCCGCGCTGATGTACTCCGACGATTCCATGGAAAATGCCGTCGTATTCGTTTGGGGGCTTAACAGGCGAATATGCGGAGATTATCCTCCTCCGATAAAACTTGCCGGCGTTGACCCTGCAAAACGGTATTCCATACGCGAAATAAACAAAAACGGAGAAAAATCTCATTCAGATCTGGACGGAGCTGTTGTCGGAGGCGACGCGCTCATGAACATGGGCATGGGGGTTGCGCTTTCGGCCGAATACGACTCCGCCGTTTTTGTCCTTAAAGCCGTCTGATGGTCGCCGTACCTGCCGGAACGGCAGGCATGACGCCTGAAGAGACAAGCGCCGGTACGGGAAATTTCCGTGCCGGCTTTTTTGCATGCTGCGTTGGCGGGAAGAACCGCCACGTCAATCCGGGAAAAATATCGCCGTAAGCATGCCAGCCCGCGCAGCACTGCGGCGCTCAGCCAATCCGTCAGCGTCCGCAGACGTCTTCATGCGCGCGGGGAAGCCTACCGCCTCGTATTGTATTATCATCCATCTGCGAATTCCCAGAATCGTCTTCAGCAGAGGAAACGGATTCCGGAAGCATCATTGAAAATATGCAGCCGCCATCCTCTGGGCATTCCAACACCGCGGAGCCTCCGTGGAGCTGCGCGGTATGCTTCACGATGGACAACCCAAGTCCTGTTCCACCCAGAGCGCGGCTCCTGTCCTTATGGACACGATAGAAGCGCTCAAAAATTCGCTCCCTGTGCTCCCGCGGAATTCCGCATCCATAATCGCGGACTGACAACCTGCATTTTCCATCGCATTTGTCCACCGAAACGTCAATTTTTTTCGAACCGCTGTACCTGATCGCGTTGACAATAAGATTTACTATTGCCTGTTCAAGCGCAGGCGCGTCACCATCAACAACTGCATTTCTGTTCCCTGACACACTAATTGATATGCCGGCTCTGTGTGCAGCGGGAGAAGTTTGAGCGGCAGCATTGACAGCCACGGAAAATAGATTGACGGGGAAGAAGTCCTTTTCAGCGACATGCGTCTTGCGTTCTATGGACAGAAGGTTGAGGATGTCGTTCACGAGGCTGTTCATGCGCGCGGCCTGCGTAAAAATCATCTCCGCCATTTCCATCCGCTTCTCTTTCGGCAAGTCCGGCTCCTCGCGTATCACTTCCGCCGCACCGGATATGCACGTAAGCGGAGTGCGTATCTCATGCGTCACGTGCGCGAGAAAATCGCTGCGGAACGACTCCAGCCTGCGCAATTCAGTAAGGTCCGTTATCGTAAGGAGAAGCCCGCCCCCTGTAAACGTGGCCGACACGAAAATCACACCCTCCGTCGAATCCGGAAATGTCATAGAGAATTCCTTTTTGAACCCGGCGCCGACAGAAAAGGCTTTTTCAACGGAATCCGCCAATCCCTTAACTCCAGACCTGAACACGTTGAAGCTTCCGCCCGGGGCAATTTGAAATAGACGTTCCGCAGATCTGTTGTGCTCCGCCACAGATCCGTCGCTGAGAGTAAGAAGCACGGCGTCGGTCATATCCGAAAGAATTGCCTCTTTGTCGTTACGCTCCCTGGATACAGACTCGATCGTCTTTTTCAGTTTCTCCGTCATCTCCGACACGCCTATCGCAAGATCGCGCAGCACGCCAGAACGCGGAATACGGATTCTCACATCAAGAATGCCCGAGGCCACAGACATTACGGAACTCTGAAGCAGAAGAAGCGGCTTGCGGACACGTCTTAAAACATACGCAGCCACAGCCGCCACGACTATGCCGCCAAAGACTACCGCAAGCACGAGATTGACTTTGGAAAGCGTCATAATCCGGCTTGTGGCGTCCGTTTTTACCGAAGACCTGACAACATACACTCCGTCTGGTGTTTCCAGCGGAACGGAATGATAAATCATCCATTCACCGACAGATTCAGAAAAACGCCTGTCCGTTGCCGGAGCGCCTGACATCGCAGCCGACACCTCCGGTCTGGCGGAATGATTTACCATTTCTTCCGGGTCTTCATCGGAATCGCCGATCACTCTGCCGTCCGGCGCAATTACGCTCAGACGGAGCCCCGTGCCCCTGAATTTTTCGCAAAACTCCTTCGCGCCAGACTCGTCGCCGGACTGGAGGAACGGAGACACCGCCTCCCTTGCCAGCATTGTCTCATGGGATATGCTGTTTTCCGCATCGGAAAGGAAGGACTCCATAAACACCGTATGCTGCCAGTACAGCAGCCATGCGAAAAACACGACAACGGCGGTAACTGCGACCGGGAATCCAAAAAGAATTCTGTCTCTGGTTTTCACTCGCTCACTCCTGCTTCATGCGGTACCCGACACCTCTGACCGTTTCGATACACGGGCCCAGATCTCCGAGTTTTTTCCTTAAATTGACCATCTGAACGTCCACAGAACGTTCCGTCACCGGATAATCATCACCCTTTATCGAGTTGATTATCTGGCTACGCGTGTAAACGCGCCCCGGATGCGATGCAAGAAGCGTGAGGGTAGCGAATTCTCCCGCCGTGAGATCAAGAGGAACTCCAGATGCAAGAGCGGAATGGGTTTCTGTATTTATTACCAGCCCCGGAATGCGTATCTCCACGGACGTCTCCGCAGTCGGAGCCCGCAGCTGCGCGCGTACTCTTGCCACCAGAATCCTGCGGCTGAACGGCTTGGTCACATAGTCGGACGCGCCGATTTCAAGTCCGGAAACAACGTCCGCCTCCTCCCCGAGCGCACTGAGCATAACCACCGGTATGCCGGCTGTGCGCTCGTCCGCTTTCAGAGCCCGGCAAACACTCAGCCCATCCATCCCCGGGAGCATTATGTCCAGAAGAATCAAATCCGGCTGAACGGTTCTGGCCATCTCCAGCCCGCGTTCTCCGTCGTCTGCCTCATAGCAGACTTTAAAGCCTCCGCTCTCGAGAGCAAGCCTGATAAGCTCTCTTATGTCCCTCTCGTCTTCTATAATCAGAATCCTATGGCTCATTTGGGCGTTCTCCGAGCTCCCCGTGACGCACTATCTTCCCTTTTTCAAGGTAGATAATGTCCTCGGCAATGTTGGTTGCAAAGTCGCCCGCGCGCTCTATGCTGCGGGAAATGGTCAAGCAGTCGATATAATATCCGCATGAAGACGAATCCGACAAGAGAATCCGGTTGACCGCGGCATAGTTCGCCTTATGGAGTTCGTCCACTTTGTCGTCTTCGCGCAGCACCTCATACGCCGCATCCACATCGTGGTAAGTGAAGGCGTCCAGCGTTTTTTTCAGCATTCCGCACGCCACATCCGCCATTTTTGTAAAATCTATGGGTTTCGATATTCTTCCCCTGTAGCGCGTCAGATCAGGGACTCTGGAGGCAATGTTTACCGCCAGATCTCCGATGCGTTCAATCTCATTGTTTATTTTGAGCACGGCTATAAGATTGCGCAAGTCCCCTGCCACGGGCTGGTGCAGAGCCAGTATTTTCAGGCATTCTTCCTCTATGGCGACCTCGTAAATGTCGATCTGTTCATCATTGCGTATTATCTCAGCGGCAACCGCGCAGTCGTA
This sequence comes from uncultured Verrucomicrobiota bacterium, assembly GCA_949285835.1. Lineage (GTDB taxonomy): Bacteria > Verrucomicrobiota > Kiritimatiellia > RFP12 > UBA3636 > CASEAR01. Next base: position 29,880 of record CASEAR010000110.1, read on the forward strand.
TTCCGCAACAGATTTTACCGCACGGTTGAGCGCCATCTCCGCATCCGCGGCAATCTGATTTAGCATTCTCCTCAGATTTGTCATTGCCGCAACAAAGTGTTCTTTCATGTTAACCCCTCCCGATTATGACGCTGCATTTTATCCGAACCTGCCGGTAATGTAATCTTCTGTCTTTTTACATTTCGGATTCGTGAATATTGTTTTTGTATCGTTGTATTCCACGATTTCACCCTTGTGAAAAAATGCCGTATAATCGCTTATTCGGGCGGCCTGCTGCATATTGTGGGTCACAATCATCACAGTGAACCGCTTCCTCAGCTCCACCATGAGTTCTTCAATCTTAAGCGTCGCCACCGGATCTATCGCGCTCGTTGGCTCGTCCATCAGTATCACTTCCGGTTCGGCAGCTATTGCCCTTGCGATGCACAGTCTCTGCTGCTGTCCGCCGGAAAGTGCGAGACCGCTTGAGCTCAGCTTGTCTTTTACCTCATCCCATATCGAAGCAGATTTAAGCGCGTCTTCCACACGATCGGCGATCTCCGAGCGTGAAAGTTTGAAATGCAGGCGCAGCGGATACGCCACATTGTCAAAAACTGACATAGGAAAAGGCGTCGGTTTCTGGAAGATCATGCCGATCCGACGGCGGAGTTCCAGGATATCCGTGTCAGGCCCAAGAATATCGACCCCGTCCAGAAGGAGTTTGCCGGTGACGCGCTGATTCCTGTACAGCTCGAAAATCCTGTTGTATATCCGCAGATGCGTCGATTTTCCGCATCCGGAAGGACCTATCACCGCGGTTATCTTGTTCTTCTCAACCGAAAGGAAGTTGTTGAAGAGAGCCTGATGATCTCCGTAGTAGAAACATATGTCTCTGGCCTCTATTTTAGCCTGCATTATTTTTCTCCCTGAAAACTATACGAGTGACAATGTTCACGGCAAGGACTGCCGCGGTAATGACCAGAGAAGCCCCCCAGCCGGCAGTGTGCATCTCGGCAAACGGGGAATTTGTGGTATACTCCGTAATCAGAACCGGCATATTAGCGGTCGGTCTGGTGAAAAAATCCGACGGCCAGGCATCGGCAAACATCGCTGTGAACAGTAAAGGAGCAGTCTCTCCGCTTACACGGGCCACAGCCAGAAGGATACCCGTGAGAAGCCCGTTGCGTGCGCTGCGGCAGACAATACAGAGGATCGAACGCATCTTCGTCATCCCGAGAGCCAGAGACGATTCGCGGAGAGAATTCGGCACCATCCCAAGCATATCCTCCGTTGTTCTCATGATCAGCGGAAACATTATCACCGCCAGAGACACGGACGCCGCGAATCCAGAAAAATGTCCGGAAGGCACTACTATAATGACGTAAACAAAAAGTCCGACAAGAACCGAAGGCACACCCATCATAACATTCGCAGCAAATCTGAGAACCGCCACCGCACGTCCCGCGTCTGGATATTCCGACAGAAAAATGCCTGCCAGAACGGCAGGAGGTATCGCGAGCACAGCGGCAAACACAGTTATCATCACCGAACCGAGGATCGCGTTGGCAATGCCGCCTCCTTCCACGCCATATGGTCTGGACGAATTCAAGAAGAAGTCCAGCGACACCGCGTCCATGCCGCGTATTACCACGGTGTAGAGCACCAGAATCATGCCGGTCACGGCAATAAAAACCGATGCCGCAGAAAATAAAGTATGAAACCTGTCATTAAGTTTCCGCCAAAAAAGCGTCTTCTTCTTCATCTGCTCTCCCCGCGCTTAGCGCCTGTGGCGTGCAAATAGTACTGAGCCAGCACCTGTATGCCGAAACTCATGGCAAGCAGGATAAATCCAAGCGCAAACAATGCGCTTCTCTGCATTCCTGTGGCCTCGGAAAAATTATTGGCGATTGCGCTGGCTATTGTCGTCGCTCCGGAATACGATGTTTCCGGCATCTCCATTACATTGCCTATGACGAAAAGCACCGCCATCGTCTCTCCGAGGGCACGCCCGAGACCGATAAAAACCCCGCCAAGAATACCACGTATGCCGTAACGCAGCACAACATCTCTGGCTGTTTCCCACCTTGTGCACCCTATGCCGTACGCGGACTCCCTTAGCATCGGCGGCGTCATCCTGAAAACATCGCGCATGACGGCACATATGTACGGCATTATCATGAGCGCAAGGATCACGCCTGCCGTGAAAATACCGAACCCGTTGTAGTCCGGACCGAAAATCAGCCTTAATCCCGGCACCTGACTGAGCCCCAGCGTTTCTGAAAAAAACGGCTGTACATAATCCTGCATTACCGGCGTAACAAGAAACAGCCCCCACATTCCATAAATTACGCTTGGAATCGCTGCAAGCAGATCCACTGCATGGCTCAATACCGCCCCAGGCAGGGGCGCAGCGTCTGAAAGGTACATCGCAGCCGCAAACGACAACGGCAGCGCTATCACCAGCGCTATTGCCGTTGTCGAAAGCGTACCGACTATCCCCGGAAGAGCACCGTATACATCTCTGGAAGGATCCCATTCGGAGGAAATTATGAAATTTATTCCGAATTTCTCCCATGCCCCATATGACTCAACGTACAGCTGCACGAAAAATGCCAGCATCAGCAATCCCGTAAAACCTGCGCAGCATACGCACAACATACGAAACACGCTGTCCGTTAGATTTTTCTTCGCCCAAACTGCATTCATCGCTCACTCCGAAGACAGTCTATATAAGCCTTGATTTATCACTTAAATACTTTTTCAGTTACCATATCCACCACATTCTTCGGCAACGGCACATAGTGAAGTTCACGTGCAAACGAAGCCCCGGCCCCGAAACACCAAGTCACATAATTCTTCAGAGACTCTTTCAGCGCCGCGTCCGCGTCTTTGCGGAACAAAATGTAGGTGACGCCGGTTATCGGCCAAGACTTTTCGCCGGGCATGTTCGTAAGCATCATGCGGAAGCCGTCCGCCTTCTCCCACTCCGCACATGCGGCGCTCGAAGAGAACGTCTCCATGGAAGCCTGGACATACCTGCCGTCGGCATTTTCCAGCACCGCCATAGCAAGCTTGGCCTCCACTGCGTATGTGTATTCAGTATAACCAATGCTTCCGCGTATTTTCGCGACGTTGTTGCAGACGCCCGGATTTTTCTGTCCGCCCATTCCGACAGGCCACTTGACGGATGCACCGCTTCCCACATTGGCCGCCCATTCCTCGGAAATCTTTGAAAGATAGTCGGTAAATATGGACGTCGTACCGCTGGAATCAGCCCTTCTGACAACGGTTATCTTGGTACGCGGAAGCTTGAGTTCCGGATTAAGCCCTGCAATCGCCGGATCATTCCACCGGGTAATTTTGCCGAGAAAGATATCGGACAGAACCTTCTTTGAAAGCTTCAGCTGGTTGTTGCCAACTCCGGGAATGTTGTATATGATCACCACTCCGCCCGTGAGCATGGGGAACTGCTGCAGCCCCTGTGCTTCCTGATCCGCAAGGGTAAGCGGATTGTCGGATCCCGCAAAATCAACCGTGCCTTCTTTAAGCTGATTGACTCCGGCCCCGGAGCCTATGCTTTGATAGTTGACTGAATTGTCCGGATTAGCCTGCGTATAGGTGTACGTCCATTTCTGGTACACTGGAGCCGGGAAACTCGCCCCTGCCCCGTTCAGCGCTTTACCTTCCGCGGCAGCGAGTGTGCATCCGGCCGCAGCAGAAATTACAACTGCAAAAAATTTTCTATTCATGTTTTTTCCTTTTTCTGTTTGAGCCCCGGAATTGTATCCGTACGCATTACAGGCATATTCGTGAATTATTAGAATTCCGTTAGAACTTCGCTGTACACTCAATTCCGAGAACGTTAAACGAATCCCAGTCTCCATCCGATTTGTCCGCCTGGACAAGCGCATACAGCCCGCCTGAAAGATTTTCCGTAAAATTCGCTGAGACGCCGATCTGACTGCGGTGACGGTTGAACATATCGGATCCGGACAGCCCGTCCGCATCTTCTATAAACAGTTCCCACGAAGCATATGGATTGATCTCCAGTGCCGTGAATTTCCACGGAGAGCGCACGCGGATCCGGTCGCGATAGCGCATATACGTGTCGCTTCCGTCGTCCTTGTCCCGCACTTCGAAGCGCAGCCTGTTGTCAAACTTCCAGCCTCCCAGATCGTGCTTTAGCGTCAGATCCACCGTGGGACGAACTTCCTCTCTCCAGTAGTGTGAATGTACCGGCTTGTACTCTACAGCGCCGCCGTCCCCTTCTGAGGCTTTATACGTCGCCGTATTCTTTCTTTCCTGAACAATTTTGCATCCCACACCGACTGACATCCAGTCCGTACACGAAAATTCAAGCATCATCAGCGTCTCTTCGTCATAGAACTCGGAAGCGTCGTCCTGGAACTTCAGTTCCTCTTCCGCCTTAATCTTTACACTGTCGCTCAGAGCGCCTTCCGCTCCCAGCTTCAGCCAGAGTTGGAAATCATCGGAAGCAAACGCCCCCGCGCAAAAAACCGCAACTGCGGCGCCTGTCAGGATTTTTGTTTTCATTACTTGTTCCTAAAGTTTCGCGGTCCGCGCGTGAGTTTTCCCGCTTTTACGGCCGCTTCGCCGCATATATAATCATGTGACCGTAAAAACAATATTGCCGGAACATTAGATTATGGTTAAACCGGCACGGGCAAACCTGCGAATGCATCCCGGAGAAATGCATCCTGCAGTCATACTGTACCCCAATCAGCGCAAATGATGCGCCTTCCGGGTTTCTCTCACGAAAGACAAGGCGGATACGCCGTTGATTGAATCCGGTTTCATCCGGCGCGTAACTCTGCAAAGCACTCCGGCAAACAACCGGTTTTCCATTCGCATACCGCTGCACTGCCGGCAATACTGCACTGCATTCGAACACGAATGATTCAATTAAGGATAATAGCCGCTGCGTGCAAAACAACCAGCGTACGATGTGGACTTTTACGCCGCTACAGAAAAAAGCGGCACATCGCACCGCAAGGCAACATTATTTTGACGGAGCAACTACATCCGTACAACTGATCTTCACACGCGCGTTTATCCGCCGGGCGGAGGCGGATAAACGCGGAGTTTTTTCCGTGCAGTCATGTGGTGATGGTGGAAATAATGCCCAGGTCCGACGTTGTGCTTGCGCAGGCAATCACAAATGTTTTGATTTGCCGGCTGCCGAATGTAACGGCCGGCAGGCTCAAAACAAATGCATCGTTCACCGTATCGAAGCCCGAGTTCCATACGGGCGCACACCGTTCACGGCGTACTCTCGTTACGTGCATCAGATTAACACAGCGTAGGCGTGCGATGACAAAACAGCGGGCGCCGCAAAACGCGGCGCCCGCTTTCAGAACCAACTCAAATCTGTGCATGGTCCGCGTCAGACCGCCGTACTCCGCCTTATCACAGCGGCTACATTGTCCACGGTAAAGCCGTATTTTCTCTCGAGTTCCGAATACGGCGCAGAAGCTCCGTAGGTGTCAAGAGTGATCATTTTGGCGCCGGCGCCTGCATAACGTTCCCATCCGAAAGACGAACCCGCCTCCACAACCACACGGCGGCGGCATCGCGGATCAAGCACCGAAAAACGGTATTCCTCGGGCTGTTTCTCAAACAGCTCCCATGACGGCATATTAACGACGCGCACGTTGAGATCGCCCACCGACTGTGCCGCCTTGAGCGCGGTCACCGTCTCGGAACCGGAGGCAATCACGATCACATCCGGCACTCCGCCCACACGCTGCCACAGCACATACGCGCCCTTTTCAAGCATCGATGCCGGAGGGTACGCATTCCTGTCTATAAGAGGCAGCGTCTGACGCGTCACCAGTATGGCCGTGGGACCGGAAGTATTGCGAAGCGCGGCAAGCCATGCTGCCGGAGTTTCCGTGGGATCCGCGGGACGGATAACAGTCACATTTGGCATGGCGCGCAACGCGGCCAGCTGCTCCACCGGCTCGTGCGTAGGACCGTCTTCGCCGACATAGAAAGAATCATGAGAAAACACATATATCGCCGGAATGCCTGAGAGCGCAGCCACGCGGATCGCCGGTCGCATGTAGTCCGAAAACACAAAAAATGTGGCAGAAAACACGCGCAGTCCGCCATATATTATCATCCCGTTCTGCACAGCGCACATGCCAAGTTCGCGTATGCCGAAATGGAAATTGCGTCCGGAAAAATCATCGGACGAAACCGTTCCGCCGTCCTCAATCCAGCTCTTGTTGCTCGGAGCAAGATCCGCCGAACCGCCTACGAGACACGGCATGCGCAAGGCCGCCGCCTGAATGCACGCACCGGACGCCGCGCGGGTCGCGCAGGGTTTGTCAAATACAGGGGATTCGCTGAAAAGTCCTTCCGGCACGCCGCCGCCGAAGAAGGCTTCCCACTTCGCCGCCATCTCGGGATTCCCGGAGACCTGCTCCTTGAACATACGCTTCCACTTGCTGCACAGCCTCGCCATCGAGGAATTGCGCGCGGCAAACATCTTGCGCACGGCGTCAGGCACATAAAAATCAGCGTCCTCCGGCAAACCAAGGGCCCGCTTCGTCAACCGTTTCTCTTCCTCCCCGAGCGGCTCGCCATGCGCCTTAGCGGATCCGGCCTTGTTCGGGCTTCCCCAGCCTATCACGGTCCTGCATATAATCAGCGTAGGGGCGTCGGACTTAAGCGCGCGCCTGATCGCGGAGTCGATCTGTCCGTAGTCATGCCCGTCCACAGAAAGGGTTTTCCAGCCGTATGCCTTGAACCGCTCCGCCGTGTTGTCGGAACTCGCCAGTCCCGCCGCGCCTTCTATGGTTATGTCGTTTGAATCATAGAATACGGTAAGTTTGCTCAATTTCAAATGCCCGGCGAGCGACGCCGCCTCGTGACTGATTCCCTCCATCATGTCGCCATCGCCGCAGAAGACATATGTCTGGTTGTCAAAAAGCGGCGCATCGGGCTTGTTGAACCTCGCCGCAAGCATCCTCTCTGCTGCGGCCATCCCTACAGCATTGGCCAGCCCCTGCCCTAGAGGCCCGGTCGTCGCCTCTACGCCGTCCGTAACTCCGAGCTCCGGATGCCCCGGTGTGCAAGAGCCAAGCTGTCTGAAATTGCGCAAGTCATCAAGCGATACTTTATAGCCGGCCAGATGAAGCAGACTGTAAAGCATCGCCGACCCATGTCCGCCGGAAAGAACAAACCTGTCGCGCGACGGCCACTTCGAGAATCTGGGACAAGTCTTTAAATAACGCAGCCAAAGCACAGCCGCCACATCAGCCATGCCGAGAGGCAGTCCGGGATGGCCGGAATTGGCCTTCTGAATCGCATCTATCGACAGGCCGCGTATCACATTCGCCGCAAGCCTGTACTCCTCTTGTGTAAAATTTCTCATCAGGACACTTCCCCACACGCCGCAACCGGACATGCCGTAGAAACACCGGTTATTGTTCAGTCAAACTTCGGCATCATACTGCCGTGCGCCTCAAACATGGCATCGCACATTGCCGTAATATCGTCTATGCTCATTTCCGCGGAAGTATGCGGATCCAGCATCGCCGCCTGATACACGAGATCGCGTTTGCGCGAAAGCGCGGCCTCTACTGTGAGCAGTTGTACGTTTATATTCGTCATATTCAGCGCTGCGCACTGCGTGGGCAGCCTTCCGACGTAGGTTCCCTGCACTCCGTTGGAATCGACAAGGCACGGCACTTCCACGACAGCATCCGCCGGAAGGTTTGTTATCAGCCCGTTGTTCAGCAAGTTTCCGCCTATGCTGTAAGGGATGTCCGTAACCATAGCCTCCATGATTCCGGAGCCGTACTCATGAGATCTGGTATGCGTCAGCGACGGATTCTCGCAAAGCTCCTTCTGCTGTTCCGTCCATTTCCGCACCTGCTCCACACAGCGGCGCGGATACTCGTCAAGCGGTATGTTATACTCTTCTATAAGCTCAGGATAATTCCTCTTTATCCAGTATGGCATGTACTCCGCGCTGTGCTCGCTCGACTCTGTCACGTAAAATCCGAACCTGAGCATTATCTCTAGACGAATCATGTTGCCGCTCTTGTCCTTCCGGTCCTTAGCCATGCGCCACTGAGCAAGCTTTTCTTTTGCCGCCGCCTTTATTTCCGGATAGAGATCCCGCCCGTCAAGCGTAATATCCAACAGCCACCCCATATGGTTTATCCCCGCGGTCTTCCAGCGAAGCCCTGCGCGCTCTCCCTCGCCTGTATAGAGCCCAAGAGTATCAAGCAGACTGGATGCGCAAACCTGAACCGAATGGCAGAGTCCAACAGTCTTTATCGAAGTGCCGCGGAGCATTGCCCCTGTGATCATGCACATCGGATTCGTGTAGTTGAGCAACCACGCATCGGGACAAACCTTTTCCATATCGGACGCAAAATCCTGCATCACCGGAATGGTGCGCAGAGCCCTGAATATTCCCCCGATGCCGAGCGTGTCTGCTATCGTCTGCCGCAGTCCGAATTTCTTCGGCACTTCAAAGTCTATCACCGTCGACGGTTCATACCCGCCCACTTGTATGGCGTTAACGACGAAATCCGCACCTTTGAGCGCCTTCCGTCTGTTTTCTGCTCCCAGAAAAGTCTTTATGCGGGCTCTTCCGGCGTTTATGTTCTTGTTCAGCACATTAAGCATCAGCTCAGACTGCGCGAGCCTAACCCCGTCTATATCATAAAGAGCGATCTCTGAATCTTTGAGGGCTTCCCGGCACATGCAATCGCCAAGTACGTTTTTAGCAAACACCGTGCTTCCGGCGCCCATAAAAGTTATTTTGGCCATAATAAACCGACCTCCACAATGGAAAATATTGCGAACACCGCCAGAATCCCGCATCCAGAACGGCTTCGCACATCAACGAACAACAGTGATTCTACACCATATGAGCGCTTAATCAAAGCAAATTGCAGACTATACGCGTTAAAATTCACTGCCCCGCAGTCCGCACCTCCGTAAATTACAGTTTTCTCCTAACTGTACTCCAATACACTCCCTCAGTTGTACACGCTCAAAAAGTACTAAAAATATGCTTGCACACCTGACGGACATTGTGATAGATTACTGTCCATTCAAAGCGAGCTTAGCTCAGTGGTAGAGCTCTACCTTGCCAAGGTAGATGTCGAGGGTTCGAATCCCTTAGCTCGCTCCATTTTTTTGGGAGTATAGCTCAGTTGGTAGAGCAAGTGACTCTTAATCACTGGGTCGTGGGTTCGAATCCCTCTACTCCTACCACCATTAAACCGGATGCCACAAACGCATCCGGTTTTCTTTTTCAGTATGCCCTTACTGACGTGCAGCCGGGCGTTCATATACGCGTAAACGCCATATTCCACGACGCACTGCCGCTGCACTCTGCATACAGGTCAAGCCTGAAAAGGGTGCCGTCCCTCCAGTTCGCCATGAACACTCCGTCAGATTCCACGACCTTCGTTATGCCTGTGCACTTTATGCCAGACAGCGACAACCTCATCCCTGCCCATTCGAGCATCTCACCGCACTCCGAGACCACGGGAGCGGTCGGAGTATAGAGCGATATTTCGATCTTGAGAGGCAAACGGGACGACACCTGCTCCGACACAGTGACGGCCCCTGACGGCATGTCTGCGGAAAGCTTCCGGATATATTTGCATATCCCGGCGTCCTCCGGATACGCACGGCTCAAATCCAGACTCAGGAACGGATTTGCGCCGCCGTCCGAACAGCCCTCAATCTGAGCATAAAACTGTGAGCCCGCGGTCTGTATCTTCCCGTTGAACCGCGCGGCGTTGTGTCCAAGGGCGCTTATATGCCAGGCGTTGTACCTCCTTGGGGAGAAAGTCTCACGCGTATACGTACGGTTCCCGGGGTCGACAATCACCGGTTCGCCGTCGTTGAAAATCCAGAACTGTCCGATATCGTTGTGGTTATGGCTCTCGCCGTTATGGCCGCCTTTAATTGCCGCCGCCGTGCCGGATCCGTCGCTATGCTGCCTTACAATCATTATCTGCGCGTCTTTGAAAAATACCACCGGCTCGTGTCCATACACCGTCTCATCCACCTCAGAAGGCGTCCACAGCAGATTTATAAGCATGGCCGAAACGGTATTTCCTCCGACTGAAGGAATCTTCCCGTGTCCCTTCCTGCGGGCCGCGAGAAAGGCTTTCGCATACCGTACCAGCTTCTCGCTGCCGGATAATCTGCCGAAGTAGAAGAACTCCGCCGGGTGATGTCCGGAAAATTTTGGGCTTGCGTCCGCCGGATTCACAAACCAGTCGCCACAGATATTGGCGTCCGGGAAATATTCCGCCATGCGCTGTATAAGCGGCTCCCTGAAAAATCTTTCTATTTGCCCCCTGTGCCCTTCATCGCACAGGAACCGCAGTTTGTTCACGAAAAGCAGCAGCATACGCCCGGCGACGCCCCAATACGACGGGCCTTCGTCGCAGGCTCCGTCCGGCTTGTACCTGGCGATGAACCGGTCGCAGGCCCTCACCAGTTTCATGCACAGGTGCGACATCCCCTCCGGATCTTCGGACGCATACCCGCATCCTGCCGCAGCGGAAATCACATTGTACGAACACCACGGAGTCCAGTTGTTGAATCCGTCAAGCCACCACTCGCCCTCTTCCATCGACAAAACCGGGAGAATTACACGCTGTTCGACTTCGCGCCGCACCCTCTCGAAGAACTCACGAGATACGCCCCTGAGGTCTTCTCCCAGCAGGAACAGCGTATCCCCGAGAACTCCGCCCGTCTGCGAAGCAAACAGATCTACACGGATCCCCGGCTTCGGGAAAGGATCCTCCCCTTCGTATGCACAATGGGACGGCACGGTCCATATAGGCTCCGAGATCAAAGTCCATATGCCTTCAAGTATCTTCGGCAGAAACCGCCCCGACCGCTCTATGCACTCAGCCGCGACAAGCCGTGAAAGCATAAAGCGCCTTTTGAAGTAAGGCGTCTCGTAAGGCGTGCGCAAACCCTTGCGCATGTAGTCAAACCATTGGGAAAGGGAACATTCCGGCCATGGGTCCCCGCAAGTCTCCTCCGCCCTCCTGACGATCTCGCCGCACCACTCGCGTTTCTGTTCGTCCGCAAGCAGCGCTTCCCATTCCCGTCTATGCGATGCGGAAGGGAATTCCTCCCGCCAAAGTCCCTTTCTGAAGGACTCCAGCATAACGTTTTCGTCAACATACCTTGAAAGCAGATCCGCCTGAACCTGCGATTCTGCTGAATCCTGATCGTTCATTCTGCGCCCCATATTGCATCCTATGGACATTTTCACTGAAAACACTGCCCGCGGCCGCCGCCTCAGCGCATCGTGGAAGTCCTCTCCACTATTTCCGGAGAGAACCGCCTGATGCGGACCGGACGTCCCTCTATCAGACAATTCAGCACCTCGACAGCTTCGCGGCCGCGAGGATGCATCTGCTGCGACACCGAAGATATCGGCACCGTCATAAAATCACAATAGGGGGAATTATCCACCCCGAGAACCATCACATCACGCGGCACAGCGAGCCCCCCATCCGCAAGCCCGCGTATGCAACCTGCCGCCTGCTGGTCGGACTGAGCGAAAACCGCGTCGAATTTCCGCCCGGAGGATATGAAATGCTTCGCCGCCATGAGCCCGGATTCATACGTGTATGACGCTGATTTGAAGATAAGCGCCTTATCGGCCTCCAACCCTTCTTCGCGCATCGCCTGACAATATCCCTCGGTGCGGCTTGAGTCTGTGAGGATGTGCGCGATGTGCACCGCCCCCTTGCGGATAAGGTAGCGCGCTGCCTCGAACCCAAGAACTTTCTGATCCATACCGATGTTCTCCACGTCCGGATCGGCCTTCTCATCGTATATTGTCACTATCGGAAGCCCGGTGGCCTTGACCCTCTGAAGGGGCCTGTGGTATTCGCCATTGTTAAGCCCTGCGAGAATAAGCCCGTCCATGCTGTTCGGATGCGCGCCGTCGCACAGATCCTCCAAGGCTTCCACGGTCTCGAAGAACGCGAGCACAAGCCTCAGTCTGTGCTCCATCGCCGTCTTAGAGATGCTTACAACCAAGTCTTCCATCATCTGGCTGCCGCCGATGCCGACATGATGAATGTAAACCCCTATTGTATTATGACGGCCGCTCTTTAGCGCCGCGGCGGATATGTTCTTCTTGTAACCCAGGCGCCCTGCGGATTCCAGGACTTTTTCCTTCGTCTCTCTGGCGGTGCCCGTCGTGCCAAGCCTGTCGTTCAATATTTTTGAAACAAGCGAGATCGAGACTCCGGCGTCCGCCGCTATATCTTTAAGCGAAACCATATGCTGTCAAACCGTTGGCGTTGTGTATCTTCCTGCGTTCAATTCCCGAAAAAACCCAGAATGCAGTCCGCCAGAAGCTTGTGGCCTTCCGCTCCGGGGTGATTTATCCAGTTGTGAAGCTGCGAAAACGACGGCGTGCCGCACATGTTCTGCCGGTCCCACGCCGCGCAAGTGTCAGCGACGCCGGCTCCCGCAAGAGCCGCCTCGCCCTTTATGATGCCGCGATACGCGTCCCACCTCCCGGCGTCGCCGTCAGGAGCGAACGGATTTGTGCGAATAGACGTGTGGACTATGACCTCCGTGCCGCCTTCCGCGGCCTCGCGCAGAAGCCGCCGGAACCCTTCCCGGAATTCTTCAGGCGGCACCGCCGGATTCACTCCGTCTTTGGAATGCGCATCGTTTATCCCGATCCCTATCACCGCAAGATCAGGCTTTGCATCTTTCGTCCGCTCCCTGTATGCATCCAGAACGTATTCTATGCCGCGTCCGCCGCGGAATATCTGCATCTCCGCTATGTCCGCGTCCGGGAAACGCCTGCGCAATTCTCCCATAACGCGCCCCCTGTACGTGCCGGAATCGTCCTCCCACCACTTTCCGGCCTCAGCGCCGAGCGTTATGCTGTCCCCCACGAAGGCGATGCACACCCTGTCTCCGGCCATCAACTTCCGCCTGGTTTTTACGGCGGCCTCCGGATTCTGCGGGGGGACAACGGGCGAATCCAGACTGACCGGATACACCCCTCCCATTTCCGGCGCAATGTATATCCCGGCCACAGCCACGTGCCCGGCGTCTGGAACCGGCCTTACCGGACAAAGCAGCGATGGGACGCCCTCCACCACAGAGTGTTTCCCGGATCTGTCGCGCTGCACAAGGTCTATTCTCTGCATTCCGAACCTGACCTCCACCAGGAAACTGCCCGTCCCCGGCTCCCCCATTGCATCCCCGATAGACGCGATCTGCGCCCAGTCGTAATTCACGGCGTAATCCCGTCCCTCCGCAAGCTTCCTCCCGGAAACGGAATCGGTCACCTCCACTCCCCCGTCAAGAAGCTGTCTGTACGGCCCCCCGAGTATTATCGACCCGTCGCCGTCGTATCTGGGCGAAAGAGTCGCAGCGCCCGGGTTGCCTTTGTCCCCGGACGGCCACGCCCATCCCGGCTTCCATTGCCCGGAGAACCTCCCCGGCGCCTTGATTACCGCCTTATTGGTATACACGCCGGCAAGACCGCCGCTGCCGCCGCCGGGCTCCAGCCCGAACGCACCGCAAACCGCACACACTCCGGCCAAAACAACAAACGCCATGCGCATTGCCGCACCGCAGCCTTTCAAAGCGGATGTCCGGAAGGCGCCCCCGCCCCGCCGGTCAGAAGCCTGAACCCGGCGGGCTCCCTGCCGGAGTGGCGCGTATTCCACTCCCACCTGTCCGTGCCGCGCGCCGCCGTCACCTCCACAATGAACGATTCCTGCCCCGTTCTGACCAGTTTCACAGACGGCTCTCCGCCCCAGAGGCCGAACACCGACGCCACTCGCACCGAATCCGTCTCCGCCGTAAGCACCAGTTGCCTCCACCCCAGACTCTTCCCATGGTCATCCGCTGTGGAAACGGCAAACGACTGCACCATTGCGGCGTCGCAAACTGTCTGCATGGAGCACCGCTGCGTTTCCGACTCCAGAGTGTATCTCATGACCTGCCCCTCGGCGGCAGATATCCCGCGCGCCTGCATCAGCCAGTCCACGTGCACCTTCTCGGGTGCGCGAATGTCATCCAAAACTAGAACGTATTCCCCGTTCTTCCAGACGAATATCCTGCGGTATCTGTCCAGATCCGGCCTTGCCGCATTCCTTCCGCGGGCAGGCTTGATCGCTTTGTACGAACCCGCCGCCTCTCCCTCTATTACGGTCAGATCCCCTTCGCTCCGGTATGCGGTGACAAACGCCATCTCCGTCATATCGACGCGGCCAACGGCAGGCTGCGTCCACATCTTCCCCTCGGTTCGCCCGGCGGACTCCTGACCTACTCCGTTTATAAGGATCGTATTGTGATTCGACGACTTTTTGCTGTTGGAATACCTGTCCGTCTCAGCGAGAGTTTCCCCTCCGATGTGCAGAGTGAACGAATTTGCATCGGGATCATCATGCGCCACGTTGACGTACCTGTATCCGTTTTCGTTTCTGAACCTGTTCAAAGTAAGTCCGCCAAAAGGACCGCACCGGAACATTGCCGCCCTAGCGTCATCCGACCAGTCCTCCCGAATGAACAAGGTGCCTATGTCTTCGAACATTCCCGCAGAAGGAAGTTTTGCCTCCGCATCCGCAGGCAGCGCCGGATCGGTCCAGATTATATCCATCCATGCGTACGCAAAAGCGTCCGGGGACGCCTCCCTGAATTTCCTCACCATCGCGTTCAAATCCGCCTGTCCATGCTCCGAAACCGCCTTTAGCAGATACCCGTTGTAGTGCCCCAGCCCGCTTCCGTCGCCGTATGAAAACGAGTCCCTGAGCCCCGGCAGCAGCGAATGTATTCTGAACGCCGCCGCATTTTTGAAAAAATCCGACTTCAGATACGGCGCGCCGAACGCCCTGCCACCCGCCTGCATCGCAAGAGTAAGATGCGAGGCGCCGAACACAAGATACGATGCAGACTCGTGGCTCGTGCCGTCCTGCGGGAGCCACGCCGCCACAAAATCCAGCTCCTTTTTTATCTCCGACAGAAGCCAGTTTTCTGACGGGTCCCCGTTCGCCGCGGTAAGCGCGGCCAGCGTCAAACCGGCGTCCCTGTGCCATCTGTGGTTGTTCTGCGGGTCTCCCTGCCAGTAATGCGTTCCGCTGTTGCCCATCAGATGGCCGCCGTAATACTGCCACCTGGCCATAAGCATAAGTTTCTCCCTGAAACGCTCGCGCAAGTCCGGATCAAGGTCGTCATACAGCCAGTCGAATGCAAGCGCGGCGCCAATCATGATATTGGCGGAACTCATTCCGCTGTTGCGCTCCTCTCCGGTCTCCCAGTCCGGCAGATTCAGCAGGAATTCGATGAACCCGGCCGAGTCCCTGAGCGACGCCTCGTCTCCGGTAAGGACGTAATGGAGCGCCACAGTGGGAAGCTTCCAGAATCCCTGACGCTGCCCGTCCGTGGCATCGCGCAGGAAACTCGCCGTTTTCGGAGGCTTCGAGGCCTTCCTGTAGCCTTCCAGCTTCTCCATCAAAGGCCGTCCCTCAGGCGAATTCACAAACTTCCGCATCGCCGGGATATCCTCCCTGCTGAAAAGCAGTCTCGGCCTCGGTTCAGAAGCCGGATCCCACGCCATAGGCGGTCTGGGCGACGCCGGATCGCTTTCCGGAACCACGCTTCCCGCCCAGCAGACAGACGCCGATGCAAGCACCAGCACAAACCCGGCAAAACAGCGGCAGACCGCGCCGCCCGCCAACAGACCAATTCTAATGCCCATTATCTTATTCCCCGAACACACCGCGCCCTGCCGCGCCGCATCTCCCTCATTCCGCCAGCCGGATTCGGAACAACGCCGCCCCGGCATTCAACAAAACCGCCGGCCACCGTCCCGCGCCCGGCTCAGCCCGCAACGCCCGATTTTCAGGAATTATATCCCGCCTCTATTGCCCAACGCAATAAAAAACGATTGATTCATGTGGCAAAACGCCCTGCGCGACGCAAAGCGGCGCAGCGCCCCGAATCGCAGCGCGCGTTTCCCCTCCCGCCGCGCAATGTAAATGCCGGTTTCAAAGCAAAAAAGTCTGGACTACGGATTGCGGTTGAATATATCCTTTCAGTATATGCTCTCCCCGGTATGCGCTGCGTGCGGGTGCATGCGGCGCGCGCTGCTGCGGGAAGGAACAAGTTCACTGATCGGTAAAATTTATGAACAAGCAAAGCACTGTTGATTTCTTCAGGAACCCCGATGCGGGAGCGCGGGGCGCTCCGTTCTGGGCGTGGAACTCGGTAATCACTCCGGAGGAGGCCAGACGCCAGATCGAAGTCATGAAAGAAATGGGGTTCGGCGGATTTTTCATGCATTCACGCGTCGGGATGGACGTTCCATACCTCAAAGAAGAATGGTTCGACGTAGTCAAAGCTTCCATCGAAGCCGCAAAAGCCAACGGAATGAACGCGTGGCTCTACGACGAAGACCGGTGGCCCAGCGGCAGTGCAGGAGGACTGGTTACGCGCCCCAATCCGGAATTCCGCTCCAGAAGCATCGATTTTGAACTCGCCCCGTTCGGCGGAAATGAAGGCGAAACCCTCGCCGTCTTCGCAGTGAAGCCTTTTGACGGCGGCCCCGGCAGCGCGGTGACGGCGGAAGAACGCGACCCGCGGAAAGTTTTTCCCGGCGGTATAGCCTCCTTCCGCAGACTGCCCGGGAACAAAAATGCG
This sequence comes from uncultured Verrucomicrobiota bacterium, assembly GCA_949285835.1. GTDB lineage: Bacteria > Verrucomicrobiota > Kiritimatiellia > RFP12 > UBA3636 > CASEAR01. The sequence goes on from CASEAR010000110.1 coordinate 46,557, forward strand.
GAGCTACAGACGGGGGAATACGCCGTGAGATTTTTCGTGCACGTCAGCGAGCCTGACTCCTGGTACAACAACGGCACATACGTAGACACCCTCAGCGTCGACGCAGTGTCCCGCTTCGTGGAAATTACGCACGAAGCGTACAAAAGGGAAACGGGCGGCGAATTCGGGAAAACTGTCCCTGGAATCTTCTCCGACGAACCCAATATGCCCAATTTTGCATGGACCGGCGAATTCCCGAGAATATTCAGAATGATGCACGGATATGACGTGCTGGATAAACTCCCGGAAATCATGTTTCCGGTGCACGGCCGGACGTTTGTAAAAAGCAGGTACGATTTCAAAAAGACCGCCGCGCATATGTTCGTGACCGCGTTTGCCAAAACGATAGGCGACTGGTGCAGCCGCAACGGCCTGTTCTTCACCGGACATGTCCTCAGTGAAGACACTCTTATGGCTCAGACAATCTGCGCCGGCTCTGCAATGCAGTTCTACGAGTACATGAGCCTGCCCGGAATCGACCTTCTCACGGAATGCTGGAACATTTTCGGCACAGCCAAACAATGCGTCTCCGCTGCGCGGCAGTTCGGCCGGCGCAGAAGGCTCTCCGAAACATACGGATGCACAGGGTGGGACTTCCCGTTTGAAGGGCATAAGGCGCTGGGCGACTGGCAGCTTGCTCTCGGCATCAATCTGCGCTGCCACCACCTCGCATGGTACTCTATGGAGGGTGAAAACAAGCGGGATTACCCGGCAAGCATCAACTTCCAGTCCCCGTGGTGGCGGAAATACCGCTTCGTGGAAGACTACTACGCCAGACTCGGGGCGGTACTCGACAGCGGCGCCGAGGTGTCCGACATCCTCGTCATACATCCCGTTGAATCCATGTGGGGCATCTTCTCTGGCACGGATTCCGCCGCCGTATCAAAACTTGAAGATGAATTCGTCGCAATACGCAATGAGCTCCTCGGCAGCCATCTCGAATTCGACTACGGCGACGAGGAGATCATGTCGCGCCACGCACAGGTTCTCAAAAACGGAACGCTCCGCGTGGGCGAATCGAAGTACAAGGCGGTTGTCGTCCCGGAACTGCTGACCATAAGAGCGTCCACGCTCAAGCTGCTTGCTGATTTCGCTTCGGCCGGAGGGCTTGTGATATCCATCGGGGAACCGCCCGCAAGAGTCGACGCAGAAGAAACCGGAGAGGCCGCGGAAGTGTTCGCCGGCTTCAAGCACAGCTCCGGCATCTCAGGCATATGCCCGATGCTCGAGCACATCAGGCGCGTTTCCGTGAGGAGCGGCGGCTCGGAAATCCGGCAGGCTCTATGCATGGTCAATGAGAGACCCGACGGACTGGCCCTGTTCGTCTGCAATACCTCGCAGGAATTCGCAGACGCCAGATCTCAGATGAATTATCCCAAAGTCCGCTTCCGCAGAGACGAATTCCCGCAGGCCGAAATCTCCGTCAAGTATGGCGTCCGCGAAGCCTTCGTATACGAGTTTGACGCCATGACGGGCAGCATACTCACCGTAGACTCCTCATACGACCCCGAATCGGCTCTCTGCACTTTCCGCACGTCCCTCGGGCGCTTGGCCTCGCGCCTTTTCTTCCTGACTTCCGAAAAAATCCCGGACGCCGTGACACGCCCCCCCTCAGGCCCGTCCGGCGCAGCAGTGCCGCTGCCGTGCGATTCCATGCCCGTGTCCATGGATGAAGACAACGTGATAGTTCTCGATCATGCGGAATCTTTCGAAATAAACCACATCCCCGGAGACGCGTCTGGCGAGTTCGTGCTCCGCATAGACGACAGACTGAGAAAAACCATCGGAATGATGCCGCACGGAGGCCACATGTGCCAGCCGTGGGTCACGCGGAACGAGCCGGACGGACCATCCGCTGAATTTTCCGTAAAGTTCGCATTCGAATGCGCGGAACGCCCCGTTTCGGACTGCTTTCTCGCGTATGAAATGAGCAATTCCGCCGAAGCGTTCGTGAACGGGACAAAGGTCTCCGGGAACCGCGCCGGATTCTGGGTGGACCCCTGCCTCGCCAAATTCACAATCCCGGCAGGAATCATAAGAACCGGCCGCAATGAAGTGGTCATCAAAGGAACTTACACAAAACGCAGCACAGGACTGGAAGCTTGCTTCGTGTGCGGCAAATTCGGAGTCGACGCGCAGGGGGCGATGTGTTCCGCCCCTGCGGCGCTGTCCGCCGGAGACTGGACTTCGCAGGGGCTCCCCAACTACACCGGCAATCTCTCATACGAGATTCAGATTCCGGACGGGGCAGTCTCTGGAGCATCCCGCGTATTCGTCAGAATACCGAAATGGAATGGCGCGGCGCTGGACGTGTCCGTCAACGGAAATACGCCGGTTATGCTCCCATGGCCGCCGTATGAAACTGAGATAACGAAGTTCCTCGCGCAGCACGATAACGTTCTGCGAATCACAGTCTACGGCAACAGAAGAAACGCCATGGGCCCGTTTTACTACAAAAACACGGCTGAAACCGCATGGTTCGGCTCATGGCAGCTCCGGGACCACCAGACGTCCGAACGCGAACTGGTCGAAATGGGACTTCTGGCGCCCGTTGAAATCGCTGCCGGCAAATAGCGTCTGATCCGTGCCCCGCGTGCACGCGAGGTAGAACACCGCAGCGTCTGCACAAATGCGGCGCGCGATTCCTGCGCGCTCGCGCGCGCGTAGAAAAACCGAGAGCAGACAACGCGCGTGCCACTGCCTTGGATTCCTGCGCGCTCGCGCGCGCGTAGAAAAACCTCAGCCGCCCAGCCGCATTGCGCTTCCTGCTTCCCGTGCGCACGCATACACGCAGGAGGGAACCGCCCTACTATGATGCCGCGGGCGCACATGCAATGTCCGTGCTCACGTGTGCGCGCGTTGAAAAGCAAGTTGTAAGAGCAGAAGTTGCTTCAGCAGGAAGCCAGTGCGCCCACATACGCGCGAATGGGCACCTAGCGCAGTCGTAGCCTCCTCCGGAAGAATATAGGCCAGTGCACCCACATACGCGCGAGGAAGAACACGGCGTCGACGTGAATAAAGCCATGGATGCGATAGGCCAGTGCGCCCACATGCGCGCACTCTCTCTTCCTGCGCCATGCGCGAGGGACTCGGGAAATTCCGCAAATTCCCGGCAGGCGTCATTCCGACCCGTGTTCCGGACGGCGCCTGAGCAAAGACGCCGCATGGCCTACAACAAACAAAGAGCTGCAATTGTGGAGTACCGCCCCGGAAACCGGCCCCAGCACACCGGCTGCGGCAAGCGTAATGGAGACGGCGTTTATGAAGATCGAAAAGACTATGTTCAACCTTATGTTGCGCAGCGTGTCTCTGGTCATCGACACAAGAAACGGTATCATGTGAAGATTATCATGCATCAGCACAATATCGGCGGCTCCGACCGAAACGTCGCTGCCGCGGCCGCCCATCGCCACCCCCACATCTGCCGTCTCCAGAGCAACTGCGTCGTTCACCCCGTCGCCTACCATCGCAACCGTCCCGTAACGCACCGCCAGATCCACCACAGCCCGGGCCTTGTCCGCGGGAAGCAATTCCGCACGAACCTCGTCCGCCCCGGCTGCTTCCGCCGCAACACCCGCCGCCGCCGGATTGTCTCCAGTAAGCAGCGCAATGTGTGAAACGCCGCTCCTGTGGAGCCGGCTCACGACGTCGCGGCTTTCCTTGCGGAGCATATCGCTGAGAATTATTCTGCCCGCATACCTGCCGCCCGATGAAACGTACACGACCGTCCTGCCGGAAGCCATGTCCAAATCCGCCGCGGCAGTCTCTGCCTCCCCTATTTTGACGCCGTTCTCCTCAAGCCATCCGCGCGAACCTGCCAATACGCGCTCACCGCACACAGACGCCTCCACCCCGCGCCCGTGATGCATCCTGAAACACGAAGACTCCGGCACGCCGTCCCTGACGCCGGAAAAGATCGCCCTCCCTATGGGATGCTCCGAACCGCGCTCCGCCGCGGCCGCCAAGCGCAGCACTCCGTCCGCGTCAAAAGGCTCCGACGCCGCCACTTTTTCCACCACCGGATGCCCATACGTCAGCGTCCCCGTTTTATCAAACGCCATTGCCCGCACCTTGCCCATCGTTTCCAGCGCCTCTCCGGACTTAACCAGCACCCCGTTCCTGCTCAGCACCGCCATGCACGCTCCGGCCGCAGTCGGAGCCGCCAATGCAAAAGCACACGGACAGAACACAATGAGAATCGTAACGCCGCGCACAATGTCCCCGGAAGCAAGCCATACGCACAGCGCCGCAAAAAATGCGCCAACTATCAAATATGTGGCGCATTTATCCGCAAGCCTGACAACCGGAGCTCTGGCGTCGTGCGCCTCGCGCATCATTTTTAAAATCCGGTCGAAAGTACTGTCCCCGGAGTCCGACTCCGACACCACATCCACCGTGCCGTACGTATTCACGGTTCCGGATGTCACCCTGTCTCCCGCCTTTTTTTCCACAGGTACGGATTCACCAGTCATAAGCGATTCGTCCACCGCAGTAAACCCGGACAAAACAAGACCGTCAACCGGCACCGACCCGCCCGGCCTTATGCGAACGACATCCCCGCGCCTGATCTGCGAAACCGGGACTTCCTTTTCCTCTCCGTCCTTCACTACTGACGCGGACGACGGCGCCATTCTGGACAGGCTGTCTATGCCGTCCCGCGCCTTTTTCAGCGTGCGCGTCTCAAACAGTTCCCCGAGCGCCATTAAAAACGCAACTTCTCCCGCCGCAAATATTTCACCAATGCATACCGACGCCGTCATCGCCACGCTTACAAGCAGTCCCGCGCGAATGCTGCCCGCAGAAATAAGTTTCCTAAGCGCATAAACCACTATTGGCACCCCGCACAATATAACCGAAATCCATGCCGGATCCGGATAAGAAACGGCGTCTGAAACCCCATGCCCCCGGCCAATGGCAAAACTCCACGCCAACGCAGGCCCCGAGATCAAAACCGACCACAACAGCCTGCCGCCGCAAAAAAACCGCGAGAAACGCATATTTGCCTCCATTTAAAGAATCTTATTCTAATCTAACATGCATCCCGCAGGATGTCCACCGTATTGTTCCGCGAAAAAACGCTGGAATGCGCAAGATGGCGCGGTTTGCGGACTGCTGCCACACAAGCCCCCAGACGGAGGACTCTCAGACGCTGCGCCGCATTTTATCATTCACGACGGCCGCCAGCTTTTCGCCGTCGACCGCACGGCACGGCTTTTCCCGGATATTCCTGCCTGCCATTCCGCAGAATACCGGCCTCCGCGCATTCTCCTCCGTACGCCGGGCAGCCGCATACCCGGGCAACCGGCCGCACAAAAAAAAGGGCGCCCGCATAATTCGCGGGCGCCCTGCAGGTCTTATCCAATCTGCGCCGGACAGTATCAGAAATCGCTGTCTGATGACGCCGTTTCCGACGCCGATGGAATAATCTCGAGAGTGGAAGCGTTAGCGTTTGTCAGCGATACGCCGTTCATGAAAGTCTGATCCGTAACGTACTTCCTCTTAAGGGAGAGCATCGCACCGCCCTTAGAGACCGTCACAACCATGGCGTCGCCAAACGGCTTGGAGAAAGTGGCCGTGTCAAACTTGTCATTCCACGAGACCTCAGACGTACCGAATTCAGAAATCAGATCCTGAACCGTCAGCCCGCCGAAGTTGCGTGTGAAGATAAACGGAGTCTCATCCGCGGCGTTGTCGCCGAGACCCGCGATCACATTCCAGATGCAGCCCTTCGTCTGGAAATCATTGATATCCGTCGCAGCACCCACACCGCCGCCGGCAAACGTCGCGAATCCTATTTCCAGCACTTGCTGCTCGATCAGCTTCTTAAAGTAGTCATTGCTCGTCGTGTACTTGCCGGTCGACGGCCACACGGAGCCTTTGCTCATGGCTTCACGCTCCGTATTGGCGGATATGATGCCCATGACTATGTTTTTGCCGTTGTTGCCGACCTTAATTCCGTTTGCATTCTGCAGAGCTCCCTGAATGGCAGGGAAGAGAAGGCCTGCAAGGATACCGATAATCGCGATCACCACGAGAAGCTCAATCAACGTAAACGCCGAAAGAGCAGTCTTCTTTTTTGAATTTTTCATTTTGGGAATCCCCCCTGTTTTGTTTTGAAATCCTAACGATGACGCAAAGCGCCCCGCGCCGTTTTACTTGTGTACCGGATTATCCCACACAATACTGTGCGAGTCAATCACAAATCTGTACGAATCAATACGAAAAATCAAAAACCGGGCACCAGCAGCCGCCACGCGCAGATGGAGACACCGCAATCATAAAACCATGCATCCATCCCCAGTCACCAACGCCAGATCCTCTATCCTCACGCCGCCGAGCCCGGGATAGTACAATCCGGGCTCCACGGTGACGGTCATGCCTGCTGAAAGCATTCCACCTCTCGACGAGAGGCGCGGCTCCTCGTGAATTTCAAGGCCGACGCCGTGTCCGGTGGAGTGAAAGAATCCCGAGGCTCCCTCCTCCCCGAAAGCCGTACGGAACCCGGACACATAGAAGAAATCCGCGACTGCACGATGAACACTGGCCCCGGAAACACCGGGTCCGAGCATGCTGAGCGCAAGCTTCTGGGCTTCCTCTACGGCCTTGTACATATCCATGCGCCGTCCAGAAACGCGCCCGTTCGCAAATGTGCGCGTCATGTCGCCGTGATATCCGGTATCGAGACTGCGTGGAAAAATGTCTACAACAATCCATTCTCCTGTCCTGAGCGGCCCATGGCCGCATTCATGCGGATTGACCGCCTGCTCCCCGCCCGCGGCAATAGTTCCCTCGTCTATGCAGCCGCGCTCCATGCACACCTTGCGAATCTCCGAACGCAGCATTTCCGACGTCAATGTTTTGCCGTCCAGATTCAGTATCCCATCTGAACCGGGAACAGCGTCCGCAATCATTCTGCCGGCGGCAGACATGGCCGCGCGGGCCGTATTCTGCACTTCTGCTATGAAAGAAACCTCCTCCGGGCTCTTTACCATTCTGGCCTGACGCAATCCGGCGTCCTCTCCGGGCACGGCGCGGATTCCCTCATCGTTAAGCGCAGCTGCCACGCAGAACGGGAAGTACCGTCCGGAACATATGACTTCCGCAGGCAGGCCCTCACGCACGAGCCACGCCTTCACAAGCGCCGCTTCCCCCCCGCGCTTCCGCACCCCCAGCAGCTGCGAATGTGAAACAACCTCGCATCCTCTCGCCTCCGAAAGAGCCCTTCCATACTCCATGTCATTCACAATAAGCACGCGCTTTTTGCCCGAAACCGCAACCACAACGTCGTCCGGCGCTGAGAAACCCGTCAGATAACGAATATCAGGGCATGAATCAGCATTCCCGACCATCACATACGTATTCTGCATATCCGCTCCCGTACCAACCTGTTTGTTAACTCATTTCATCCACATGAGTTTGACACACAACATCATAAAACGCAATCCGCATAATTCTGACGGCCCGCGCAGCCGAGGCCAGCGCAAACGCCCGGCCGCATATTCCATGCAAAAAAAGATGATACCTGACCGGGGAATAGTTGCATAACACGTTTGTTTCAAAAATGTTACACCAAAAAAACATTAAACCGCATCCAGTTCCTGACCGCAGCCGTTGAAGATGCTTGACGCATAAAAACTGTGCCTAAGTTAAGGAAAGACGCTGTAAATACGGGCTCCGGACAAGAAAGCGGCGGCGGCGGCACAGCCTGTTAACAACCTGTTAACAAACTCAAGATTCTTTTCGCTTGCGTGTTTTCTTCCGTTATGGGAACATCGCCCGTCGGAATGGAGGGGAAGAGATGTTTCTGCACTTTTCACGCTGTGCGGGAGCTTGCGAGATATGGAAACGAATTTTGAGGCCCATGCCGGCGAGACATGGACAAGGGCATGCGGGATTGTCAAAGAAAAACTCGGAGAAGATAACTTTTCCAGGCTCATCGAGCCAATGGTTCCGGTTTCTTTCACCGACGGCATCCTCGTCATGCAGGTTGACAATGATTTTCTTAAAGCTTGGATAACGGAAAGTTATCTGGGACTGATACGCGACGCGGTGAGGCTTGCTTCCGGAAATTCCTTCGCCGAAGTGAACCTCACCGTTAGTAAGGAGCAGACTCCCCTGCCGGACGCCGGAATGCACGATCCGGCTCCGCACGAATCACACGCAGCAGAATACAGACCCTCGCGAAAATCCGCCCCCGGGGTTCCGCTGAACCCGGACTACACATTTGCAAACTTTGTAGTCGGACCGTCCAACAGTTTCGCGGAGGCTGCCGCGCGCGGGGTGGCGAAGAATCCCGGCACCGCGTACAACCCGCTTTTCATATACGGGGAGACCGGCTTGGGGAAGACCCACATAATGCAGGCAATCGGCCGCGAGGCGATAAGCAGAAATCCGCGCTTGGTGGTCTGCTACACCTCGTCCGAAGATCTTCTTAACAACTATCTCGAGTCCCTGCGCAACAACACCACGTCTGAATTCAGGAAACGCTACAGAAATATCGACATACTGCTCATCGACGATATACACTTCATGGCCAACAAAAAGGCCCTTCAGGAAGAGTTCTTCCACACGTTCAATACGCTTCAGAACAATCAGAAGCAGATTGTAATGACGAGCGACAGATCCCTGAACGACATAGAAGGCCTGGAGGAGCGCCTTGTCTCGCGCTTCCAACAGGGACTGATCACATCCATAGAGCGTCCGGATTTCGAAACGCGGCTGGCCATCCTCAAGAACAAGCAGAAAAATGCGGTAACGAAAATTCCCGACAACATCCTCTACTTCATCGCCGAGAATATAACTTCCAACGTTCGGAAACTCGAGGGGGCGCTGACCAGAGTGCAGGTTCACGCGTCCATGATAACAAAATGCGAGCCGACTATCGACGATGTCCGCAGCCTGCTGCGGGACACTCTAGAACACGAGATGCAGCCGGATCTTACTTTCCATGAGATACAGAGAACCGTAGCCTCGCAGTACGGATTGACCATGTCGGACATGACCAGCACCGTACGCTCCCAGAACATAGCCTTCCCGCGGCAGGTGGCCATGTTCCTGTGCCGCAAGCTCACGAAGGCCTCTCTCCCGGAGATAGCCGGCGCATTTGAGAAAACGCACGCCACAATACTGCATGCGTGCAAAGCCGTAATGGACCGCATGTCCACGGATCACGATCAAATCCTGCGCATTGAAACAATCGTGCGCAAACTTGGCCGCGATCCGGAAACAACCATACGGTCGTGACCCCGAAACTGCGCCTTTCTTGTTTTCCACGGGCTGCGCCCGTTTGCTCAGCGGCGGAAGCGGACGCCGCGTTGTTCAGCTTTCAGCTCTGATTTGCGATCCTCTCTTTTATTTGCAGCCCAGCGTGGCATCGTGTCCACTCCGCCGCCCCAGCGTCACGTCTCGATGCAGTCGAGTCTTTTTCCGCACAGGCTGATTTGCCCCGCCTTCGGATGCCAGGCGTTAAAATTGCCCCTGAGGTACACCTTTGCAGCTCGCGTCTCCAAAGTGTCCGCGAGACGCCGTATGCCTTTGCAAAGTCCGGAATGGAAATGCTGCTTGGCTTCGTCCTGAGCCCGTTATTCCATGCCTTGCCCAATCGTTCGCGGTCTTCAAACTTAAGATGTGCCCGAGGATGAGAATACCGGTATAGCCTGGGGATGAGAATACCGGGTATATTTTCCCATGATGTTTCCTTTCTGCGTGGATGCTGTTGAGGGATCCATTTCAGCAGAAAGCGAAACATCACTGTTTTCCAAGAAGGATCTGCCCGCATGGCGGCAATGGGAATTGAATTGCACATCTTTTTGCCGTTTCTTTTCATGTCTGTAATCCTTCCTTTGGGTATGGACGTTACATTCTGCAGCTTTTCACTTTTGCTTCATGCTGAGAAATGCAAGTAAAATGACGCAGCGAGGGTGGTAGGATGGAGAAGATTTTCATGCGCAGGCTTTCTTGTTGAGGAACGATGGACGGGGGTAGTTTGTGAGAAGGTGCTGCAGGTAGGCGATTTCTTCGTCGGTCACCTTGTAGAAGTCGGTGTCTTTGG
>CASEAR010000111.1 GCA_949285835.1 uncultured Verrucomicrobiota bacterium
GTAGCTGTGTTCTCAGCATCAAGCGACACGTATGAATTTGTTCGCTGGTACGGCGACGTGCCCAGTGATCAGGTTTCGAACAGAACGGTGAGCGTCACTGTGAGCAAGGACAGTTACCTCGCGCCTTACTTTAAAGTACCGTGGTCATATGACGATGCTGCGAAGACTATTTCGGACGGGTATTGGACGCTGGGCGTGTCGCGTTCGGACGACGAGATTACAGTCTCTTCGGTAAAGGAGCAGTCCGTCTGCGGAATGCTGAACTTCGCTTTGCCAGTGGACGGCGGAAACTTGTCGGTTGTAAAACTGGCGTCGAGGTCTTTTTACAAAAACACCGGCGTCGAAGAAGTTACGCTGCCCGACGGGCTGAGGGTAATAGACGGGGATTGGTGGGATGCCGGAGCCTTCTACTCGTGTACGTCGCTGAAATCGGTGACGCCGTTTCTTCCCGATTCAGTAAATTGCGTAGGCATGGCTGCATTTGATGGCTGTACATCCCTTGAAGGCAGCTTGTTTCTGGGACAGCGGGAAGGCGTCCAGTTCAGAATAAACCAATACGATCATTCGTCACATTTTGCGGACACAAAGATTACGAGTGCCGATCTGGGCAAAGGCGTCACCAACCTCCCTTACAATGTTTTCGGCGGGTGCAGCGTGCTGGAGGAGGTAATTTTGCGAGGAGAGGTGCAGAGCGTCGGCAAGTACGCTTTTCAAAAATGTACGTCTTTGCGCGATATCTTTTTTTACGGCGGTCCGCCGGATTTGAATGCCGACAGTTTTCTTGGATGCGGCAGCGGTTCGATTCGCCTAATGGTTCCGCGAGGCAGCGCCGGATGGGAAGCCCTTATGGCTGATCCGCAGATGATGACTCTGTGGAGTGAGTTGGGAGAAGACACCAAGGCGCTGTTCTATACGAATTTCCCCGGGGAGAAAACGCCCGCGGGGCTGAGCGCATCGGGGTTTGCCAAGGTGAGTGTGTGGATATCTGTGTGGGATCCATATTCGAGTTTCCCCGTGCTTATTGTCCGGTGAGCCGGTGCGGGTGTATGCAACAGCAGAGAAGTAAAAGAGGGGGTAGCCGTGTTCCATTGTCATTTTGTTTCGGTTCGGGTTCGTGTCGTTCAGCTGGTGGCGTTGTTTTTTTGCGCTGCGCTTGTTTGCGGCGCGTCGGCAGCTTGCGCAAATGAGGCGAAACCGTACCGTGTACTGGTGTTTCCAGGCAGTTTCGATAAGCCGGCGGAACAGCATTGTTATGATGCTGCTCTGGCCGGACTCGGCGCGGAGTACGACTACGCCGGTAAGCGGGATTTTGAATCCGGTGCGGTTTTTAACCGTCTGTCTGAGTACGACATGATTCTTGTTCCTCCGTCCTTTCATTCGAGACCAGCCAAAATTCCTGAAGGTCAGACATATGCGCAGGATATGAAACGCTTTGCGCCGCAGATAAAAAAATGGCTCTCGGACGGCGGGATAATAATCATGCACGACTGCAATTACAGCAACAGGCTTGCATGGCTTGCCGACGTTGACCCTTCGTTAGCCTTAACGGCGTCGGGGTGCTCATACAAAGGGCCCAAGCGCGTGGCGGAAGGCGTTCCGGAAACGTTTTTCACGATTCCCATGAGCCTTGATTACGGCGTACACTGGAATCACATGGTGCTTCCGGAAGGTTCCGCATGGAAGCCTTTGGCCGTTTGCGCTTCGGGAAATCCTGTAGCCGCATACTGCATGTACGGGAAAGGGCTTATTTTCGGCATGAGCGTGTGGCAGGGTGACGCGTCCGCCATGATCGCGAATGTGCGTGCCTATGCTCCGCTGCTGGCGTCCGGCTTGTCGGTGAAATCTCTGGTCATGCCGGAGCCTGCAGTGGGCGAGAATACGTTTTCCGTGGAACTGTCCAACCACTCGGACAAGGCGCAGAAAGCAGCAATGAGTTTTGCCGGGAAGCGTGTTTCTGCCGAAATCCGTCCTGGCGCCACGGAGACCCTGTCGCTTCAGGCTCACATTTCGGAACGCGGTTTCAGGCAGATGTCCCTTGAGATAGACTGCGCCGGGAGGAATGCCGTATTTTTCAACAAAAAGGTGCGCCTTCGGGAAATTTTTGAGCTCGGGTCAACGCTGAACCGGAATCTGATTTCGATGGACAGGCGTTATGACGACGTCCTGCTGCGTACATTTGTTTCTCCCGACAGGGAAGACCTGACCGGCGCGGTCGTGCGGCTGCGGGTGTTTTCGCCGGACGGGAAAGAATTATCGGAGACGGAAACGCCGGCGCATCCGGGAGCCGTGCAGTCCAGAATAAAACTTGTCCGGGGGCTTCCAGCGGGTGAATACAAAGTCTGCGGAGAGCTTGTTTCTTCGGACGGAAAGGTGCTCGGGAAAGATGATGGCCGGGTTGAGATCATACCGTCTGAACCGGGTCAGTCGGCGATTGATGAGGATCTGAACCTCATTGTCGACGGCGAGCCGTTTTTCCCGCTCGGTATTTATCATGTGAAGCCCGAAGAATTTGGCGAAGTTTCGGAGCTTGGAATAAACATGATTCAGCTTTTCGGGTGGTTCTGGTCCTCCGGACTGGAGAACGCGTGGCGTCACGGATTGCGCACTGTATGGGCTCCGCATGGAGGAACGCCTGAGCAGACGGTCGCTGATTACGGCGGGAATCCATCCCTTATGATGTGGTATCTGCTTGATGAGCCCGCCGAGAAGGATATCCCGCGCGGACGTGAAATGAATAACGCCTTTCATTCCGCAGACAAGCAGCATCTCACGTTCCTGTGCTCATGCACACCGGATAAGTTTGACAAATTTTCCGCCTTGGCGGATGTATTTGCTCCGGATCCGTATCCGCACGACTGGGATACTCCGGACATCGTGGCACGGTGGATGGACGCGGCTCACGGGGCGACAGATGGGGACAAGGTACTGATATGCATTCCGCAGTCCCACCTTATGGAGACAAATCCGGAATGGATTGCCATGACTTATCTGGCGCTCTGCCACCGCTCGCGAGGGGTGTTCTGGTACTGTTGGAGTCAGCAGGGCGGGGGGCCTTCAGGCGTGGGGATCAAGCATAATCCGGAGCATCTCCGTGATCTGCCCCGCATAACATCGGAGCTTCGCGCTCTGGCGCCTGCGCTGCTCAACGCTCCGTCGTGTGAATATTTTGTGTCGAACGGGGTTCACGGCGTATCCTGTCAAGATCCGTCCACTTTGACAAGGTACATGATACTCGTGAATCCGGCCACCAATGGAGCTCCTTTGAAGGCTTCCATCGCGTGGCAGGGTGCAGACCCTGCCGCGGCGGAAGCGCGCGGAGCGTTCGGGGGACGAGGTTTCCCCATGAAAAACGGCGTTGTGGAAGCGGTGATGCATCCGCTCGAGGTCAGGACCCTGTATACGGACGGCCCCGCGCCGGTCGCGGTGACGCTGCCGCCTCCGCCGACGAAACCCTCCGGCAAGGGCCGGGAATTGAGAGTGGGCAGGAAAAGGGAATACAAAACGATTCAGGCGGCGGTAGACGCAGCTTCTCCCGGGGATACTATAAGGGTGGATCCCGGCACATATGAGCCGTTTTCAACAGGCAACAAATATCTTCTGATTCGCGGAGAAAAGGGGGCCGGGAAAACTATAGTGGACGGAGGCATGACGAATCGGGCCGCCACGCTTACGGCAAAACCGTACGGGACAATGGCCTCGGAGACAAATACCGTTCTGGAGTCGCTGACCCTGCAGGGCGGCGCGGCTGCGGGTTCCTCATTCCGGAAAAATTACGGTGGATGCGTTATCGGCGGAACACTGCGCGATTGCGTCGTCACCGGCGGCTCCGCGCAGTACGGCGGCGGTGCGGCGTACTCGCATATCGAGGATTCCACGGTGAAAAACTGCACGGCTTCCAAGATGGGCGGAGGAATAGCGTTCTGCACGGCGGAGAAGAGTGAGCTTCAGGGGAACGCCGCCGGTTACGACGGGGGCGGCAGCGCATTTTCCGATTTGTATGCATGTGAGATTCTGTCGAACAGCGCGGAACGGGACGGCGGCGGCGCGAGATTCGGGAGCGCGAAGCGCTGCATTTTCCGTAAAAACACAGCCGGGCGGGACGGCGGAGGTGCGAAAATAGACAGCGGGGCGGTCAAGAGTTCGTTGTTTGACGGGAATAAAGCCGGGCGAAACGGCGGAGGCGCGCAGGGGACGCCCGTAAGCCTGTCTACGTTTGTGAATAACGCGGCGAAGAGCGGCGGCGGAGTTGCTGGGGGTTTGTTCATTGACCAATGCATAATCTGGAACAATACGGCGGAAGAAGATCCGCAGACAGGGTCGTATTTCGGGGATTTGAACCGTGTGCATAACTCATGCCTGCAGTGGAATTCCACAAATGCGCTCCCTCCGACCTGCATCAGTTCCGATCCCAGATTCAAACGCGGGGGGGATTATGCTATAGACAAACGATCTCCATGCGTCGATCTTGGCAGAGGGGTGTGCGCTCCCGGAGAGCTTGACCTCGCAGGTCGTCCGAGGCGTCTCGGGAGGGAGACGGATGCGGGGTGCTACGAGGCTGGAGCCCTTCCGGCAGACAAGTTTCTGGACAAAAAGGCGGAATTGTTCCGGTTGTCCGCCGCGCTGAAGGAAGCCGAAGCAGAGGAGTCTGCATGCGCGGATGCTTCGGGGAAAGCGGAGAAGAAAGACGAACGCAAGAGGGAGTCTGTCTTCCCGTTTGTGCATGCGCTCAAGCTTCCAGAGAAAAGGGAGACTACGGATTTGCGGATATACTGCCGGTTCCGCTGTGAGAAGAACCGCCGCGGAGTGATTGCCAGATTCGAGTCTGATTCAGGTATGGCGCTGGAACTGTCTGTGAATCAGCGCGACGGCAGATTGTTCGGGGTGCTTGTTTACGATGCCGTTCTGGGCACGTCGTCTTCGAAAGGCGAGCCGGGGAGGCGGAGGGTGAAATGTTCTCCGTCCGGCGTTGCGGTTGACGACGGCAAATGGCATGAGGCTGAAATTATTGTGCGCGGGCTTAACGTCGACGCGGCGGTGACGGAGCTGACTCTGGACGGAAAGGAGATGCCGCCGGAATTCCCATGGTTCCGGGAGAGCAGCGACGCGGTGCGGATCAGGGACGGCAGGGTCATAGCCGGCGGGTCCATCTCCGGAGAAAAGAAAACGGCATTTGGAGGCGAGGTGTCGGAGGTCGTTGTGGAGGCGCTGCCGTCCACCAATATTTGAGGGATGGCATAGAAGCCGGTTTCGGGGCGAAGAAAAGCATTTGAGTGAAAGTATTCATCGCGCGGCGCCGTCTTGCTTTGCCGTCTTTGCGGGTTCGCCGTCTGAAATTTAAAAACGGCGAACCCGCTCAAGAGGGGGCTGTCCGAAGGTATCGGGCAGTATTGGCGGCATTTGCCAGGGGGCTTGGAATGAATCGAAGCCGCGAGGATCCGGATCACATACAGAAAAGATGCGTGCAGCGGCAATTTGACAAAGGCGGGATACTTCGTGCAGTCTGGGCCGGCGGCACAGCGCAGCCGGAAAGGCCGGGGGGTATGCCGCCGCGGATATCCGGCGAAACCGGTGCGCCGGGGAGGCGGCCGCGTACGCATTACAGGTTGTCCCTTCGGGCCGCGCAAGTTCGCGGACTTCAAACTTAAGATGTTCGTGCTGCCGGCAATCTCGGAGCGGGCATCGGCGGGAGCACGCAGTTCGCGGACTTCAAACTCAAGATGTGTACGGGGATGAGAATATTTGGCATACTTTTCCATGTGTTTCATTCCTGCGTGGATTGTGTTGAGGAAGCCATCTCGGCAGAAAGCGGAACATCACTGTGTCCCGGAAATGGTCTGCCTGCATGGCGGCACTGGGAATGCGCCCTCTGGTGGCGTTTCTTTTCATGGCAGTAATCCCTTCCGCAGGTATGGGCGCTGCATTCTGCATCTTTCACGGGCCACGCAAACTTCCGCCGGGCTTGTGCGTGGCGGAATGTATCTGTATAATCGTGCGCGAAATGTCGAATAATAAAGCACAAAGTGACGCGGCAAACGATGCGCGGACGGAAGCTGCCGGCGAAGTACTGAACGGCGGCCTGCTTTCCGTGGTTATGCCGTGTTTTAATCTTGCGGATGAAATATTCGGGAACATACGCATTGTCGCGGAGCTTCTTTCCGGAGCGGTGAATTTTGAGATACTCCCGGTGGACGACGGCAGCACGGATCAGACTGCGGCGGAACTGCGCCGTGCGGAGCAGAGTATGCCGGGAGTGGTGAGACCGGTTTTTGTAAAAAACAATTCGGGCAAAGGAAACGCGTTTGCGAAGGGTTTTTACAGGTCGAAGGGAAGCCACATTCTGCTGCTGGACGGAGATTTGGACTTGAATCCGGCGTTCATATGGAAGTTTTTTGAAATAATGCGCGGCACTGGGGCGGACATAGTGATCGGTTCGAAGCTTCATGCCGAATCCAGAGTGGACTATCCGCTCAAGCGCAGGCTGGCCAGTTTTATGTATTATTCACTGGTGAAGATCCTATTCGGACTGCCGGTGCACGATACGCAGACAGGGATGAAGCTGTTCCGACGGGAGGCTCTGGAATACTCCCTCGAACGTATCCTGGCCAAGCGTTTCGCATTTGATCTGGAGATACTGGCGGTGGCGCACGGGAGGGGATTTCGTGTGGCGGAAGCGCCGGTGGAGCTCGATTTCGGCGCCAAGACCGGATGCCTTACGTACGACAATGTCAGGAATGTGCTGATTGATACATTGGGAATCTTTTACAGGGAAAATATTCTCGGGTATTACGGCAGGCTTGAATCACACAAGCTGCCGGATATTTTGCCGCGTGTATCTGTTGTGGTGGCGTGTCCCGGGCGGACGGCGTGTCTTGACGAGTGCATTGCCGGGATCTCGCGTCAGGGATGGAGCGATCTTGAGGTCATAGTACTCCCGGATGATGCTTTTGAGATGCCCGAATGGTACCCGGAGTATGTTCGCATTATTCCGAGCGGCAGGGTAAGGCCAGCGGAAAAGCGCAATTTGGGGGCGTCTAAAGCGACGGGGGGAATCATAGCGTTTATAGACGACGACGCGACTCCTGAAAGCGGATGGCTTTATTATTCGGTTGCGTATTTCGATACGCCCAATGTGTGCGGCGTCGGCGGGCCGGCCGTGACGCCGGAAGGAGACGGTTTCATGGCTTGGGCCGGCGGGCGCACGTATTCCAGCGTGTTCGTGTCCGGAGCGGCACGCCGCAGGTATAAACCGATGCGGGTGTGCGATGAAGACGACCTTCCGAGCTGCAATTTGATACTTCGCAAGGATGCGTTTGAAAAAGCCGGAGGTTTCGACGTGCGGTACTGGCCGGGAGAAGACACAATCCTGTGCATGAGGCTGACGAAGGAGCTGGGGATGCGTCTCGTGTACGATCCCAGAGTTTGTGTGCGCCATCACAGGCGGCCGTTGTTCGGGCCGCATTTGCGGCAGGTCGCCCGCTATGCGAAGCACCGCGGGTTTTTCGCTGCGGCGGGTCAAAGCACGTCGAGGAAGGCGGTGTATTTTGTCCCGAGCGTGTTTGCGGCATGCGTTGTGATCGGGCTGCCTCTGTGTTTTGTATCTTCGGTATTCCGCTATTTTTATGCGGTGTGTGCGTGTGCGTATCTTCTAGTCATGTTCGCCGCGGCCTTTTTCAGCGGCGGAACATTTTTGATGCGGCTTGCCGTATGGGCGGGTATTGTCGCAACGCATTTCGTGTATGGAATTAATTTCGCTGTGGGGTTCTTTTCGGAAAAGATGGAGAACCGCGTCAGGGATTTTGATCACGTGGGCGGCGGCGGCAGAGCATCGGGTGAAAAGGAAAGGGAACCCGGCGAATGAAAATATTGGTTGGATATCCGCCTGTGATTTCTGACAAGGGCGTGCCGCTTTTGTCGCAGAACCGGCAGTTTCAGTGGTTCAGCCGGCCCACGTATGTTTATCCGATGGTGCCTGCGTCGGCCGCCACGCTTATGAAAGGCCTCGGGCATGAGACGTATTGGATTGACGCAATAGCGGAAGAAATGTCCCCGGAATGCTTTGAAAAACGGTTTG
>CASEAR010000112.1 GCA_949285835.1 uncultured Verrucomicrobiota bacterium
CCCCCTCCGGATGCAAGGCCAAAACAAAATGCCGCACATCGTCTTATATGTTTTTGAATATCACTATGCCGCATAATTGTCAAACGTTTTTCTAAAACAAAACAAATTTTAGTGTAAAAATACGGCACTAAACTGGACGGCTTAACAGGAAGCTGCTGCAAAAAGAGGTTCAAAAACACAGATTATTGTTATAAGTCCATGTCTGGACAGCAGTCCGCCAGTCTACGGTTCCGGAAGAGCAAAATACGTCCGTCATACGCGCTGCAGAGCAGGAAACAGGGATCAGAAACAGAAATTCCCCTATGAGCACGAAAAGTCCCGTAAAACACACTCCATGCTCACAGCAGAATACGCTAAGTCCACTGCAGATTCTTAATTCATGCTTTCAGTTATTCAACAGGTACGCTGTTTTCCCGGGCACTCAGCCTCGGCATGCCGCACTGAGCTGCTTGCCGCATGTTCCGCCGCCAGTGAAACTACGCAGGCTTCACATACGGCCATTAAGGCCTGCGTTTGACGGCAAACAGAACAAACATATCACTTGCAAAAGATAATCTGCCTGTTATCCTGAATCTTAGATAAAAAGTCATCGCAAATTTGCGAGAAGACAAAACAAACTTTTTGAAAACATAAAAACCGGGGCAGCGCTCGAAACACGTATTTTAACTCAAAACATACTCTGCCCTCAAATCCGGCTCGACTACATGCCAACAAGGGAACAGAACTCTTTCCATACGTCCCTATTCCGGTACTTCTGCAATCTCAGATTCTGCTTTTCAAGCACGGCTTCCTTCAACGATTTGTCGGAAAGCACCCTGCCGATGGTTTCGGCGATCTCCGCACTCGACGCGCCGTCAAAAAGCACGCCGGCCCCGTCCATTGTCTCAGGTACCGCCGCCATCGAATTGGCAAACACCGGCATATTCCATGCCATAGCCTCAAGCAGCGGAGCGCAGAATCCTTCGTGATCACTCATGCAGAGGAACGCGTCCGAGGCGGCGTAACATGCATTAAGCTTCGGCGTAAGCAGAAAGTCAGTAAACACGACCCTCTTCAGCTCATGCGCGTGGACGCTTCCCAGAAGCAGGGACTTATACGCTTCAAGTCCATTGGTAGTGCCGGCGATTATCAGGCGCGAACGCGGTTCGACATAGTGCTGGAAGAAACTGAAAACTTCTATGAGCTTGTCGTGCCGCTTGTTCGGGGCCACACGGCCCACAAACAGGATGTTCACGCATCCGTCGTCCCTAAAACTCCGGCGAACGCCTTCGTCTACGGGTGAATTTTCCGGACCGAATCGCTTCGCATCCACCACCAGCGGAAAAACCTTTACTCCGGGGGGATATCCCATAGACTCAAGCTCGCCCGCATTGTACGAACTGTCCGCAAGATACACGTCCGCGGAACCCGCCAGCGCTTCCACCTGGACAAGTCCGTTTCCAAGCCTCTGCGCAATCGGCGGATTGAGCCTCGCAAAGAAAGCCGGCGGGGTGACATTGTGGTAGAGGATAACTTTGCGGCATACGAGCTGCGTAAAAAGAGAGTTCACCGGGCTGCCTATGGAAAGATGCAGCAGAACCACATCGTCCGGACGCACGATCCCGGGCAGCAGGCCGGCATCGCAGGCGTCCCCGGCCGCATCCGGGGCGATCGTGGCCGGATCGCAATATATTTCCGAACAGAAATCATGCGACCGCGCCGCCGAACGAAGAAGCAGAGCCTCATCGCTTATCGCATCGCCGTACCTGAAACCTGCCACCAGCTGATATATTCTGGCCACCGCTTACGGAATCCCTCGCTGGGAGCCGCGCCGTAGGCTTCCCGGCGCCGACTCCGTCCACGCAAAAGCAACACGCACTTCCGACAGACAAAACCGCCGGCGCTCTAAAGCGCCGGCCCATCGAAAATGCACAAAGTACTTTCTCAAAAATTACTTATTCTTGTGACGTTCAAGCTTCAGACGCTTGCTGTGCTTGTGCTTGGACATCTTCGCACGACGCTTCTTCTTAATCGAGCCCACGAGAAACTCCTCTTGATGAATTCTTTGTTATGACAAGCCGCCACACGGGGCACGGCGCCTGCCGTTCTGTTCTATTCCCCTGTACGACCACAAACCAGTTAACGGCGCATTTTACAGAAACCGCGAAATCCAGTCCAGAAAAAAGTTCACCGTTTCCCGCCGCCCGGAAGACGGCGGGAAATCCGTCAGTCCCGCTGCCGCGTTTCCTGCCGCAAACGAAGCAGAAACTCCACATTCGTCTTGGTGCTTCTCATCACGGACAGAATAACGCTCATCACGGCTTCGGCGGAAAGATTCGCAATGCAACTCCTGAAATCCCACAATATCTTCAGTTCGTCAGGATGAAGCAGTTCGTTCTCCTTCCGCGTGCCGGAACTGTTGATATTCACGGCAGGGAACATTCTCTTGTCGGAAAGCTGCCTGTCCAGGCAGAGCTCCATGTTGCCGGTCCCCTTGAATTCTTCGAAAATCACCTCGTCCATTTTGCTGCCGGTATCCACCAGCGCCGTGCCTATTATCGTGAGGGATCCTCCGCCTTCAATA
>CASEAR010000113.1 GCA_949285835.1 uncultured Verrucomicrobiota bacterium
CGATGGGACGCTTCTGTTCCGAGTGCATGTCTCAGGCTCCGCTGTAAAGGCGCAGGGCAGTCCGTTCCCATCAGCGGAAGAAGTCGGAATTCTCTCCTTCTCGCTCAACGGCCAAAAGGTCGAAATAGCGTTTGAAACGAACCTTTCCCCCGAAGATTTGGAAGCGTGGCTTTCCGTGTCGGGAAACCGGCTCCAAATTCGCATGGCGGATTCTCCGGATGCGCTGCTCGAAGCGGACTCCCAGCCTGTGGCTTCGGATTCCGTTTATTTTGAAAACGGCGGATCGGTGATAGTGTTGGACATGCCGGACGGTGCCGCGTCTCAATTCTATCAGCTAATATTGACGGATGAATGATTCCGGCCGCGCCGTACAACATTCATTTTCGGGCCCGTACAGAATCGCCGGTACTCGGGCGCGTGACGGATGGTTCTGGCGCGGCAGGGGCGGGCGCATATTTTTTTTTGATTTCTTCCCGGTTGAAAATCCCGTTCCCGGCGGTGAAACAGCGGTAAATTGCGTGTCACGCCGTTAAATGTTCAACGGCGCGGTGCCGCGGGAACCGGCTGTGCCGAAAGAAAATGACGGCGGCGTATGGCGTCAGTGTCACGCCGCATTCGCGCTGGTTCCATGTTCGGCGGTGGGGCCTGCGCATCATACGCTGGTTCCATGTTCGGCGGTGGGGCCTGCGCATCATGCGCTGGTATGAATTTGCATTTCTTCTGCCCGGATGCCGGCCG
Organism: uncultured Verrucomicrobiota bacterium; assembly: GCA_949285835.1. GTDB lineage: Bacteria > Verrucomicrobiota > Kiritimatiellia > RFP12 > UBA3636 > CASEAR01. The sequence goes on from CASEAR010000113.1 coordinate 739, forward strand.
CGCTCTGCGTATCTCCTCCGGGTATAAACGCGCAGCTGCGGGATTTGCCGGAATCCGGATGAACCTGACGACGGCTGCAAGGGATTGAGTCTGCCTTGGACGACGTACGGTTTCTCTGTTCGTTTGCCGGATAAACTCATGATCTCCGGCGTCCGCTGTGTACAGAAATGCGGCGCGTTCCATGAAGACTCCCCCGGAGCCCGCCGCAGGCATAAAAGGTTTTACAGTTCGCTTCCGCTTTTGTACTCGCGGCTATTTCAGGCAGTTTGGTCCGGAGACGGCGTTAAGTTCCCGTGTATCCGCGGCGAAAACGCGTCTGCGGTTGTTTTGCATTGCGTTGAAGATTAGCATATTTCCGCCATCGCACCACACGGGATGCGGATCGAGTCGGAAATCAGGGGCGGCGTCCTGCCCGGGGGTGCGTATGTGCACGCGTGTGAATACGCGCTCGGTGCCGCGTTCCAGATCAAAAAGCCGCAGTGCCGCGGCGTCGTCGCCTTCGACGAATTGCCTTTCCGACAAATAGCAATCGGTAATGCCGAAGCGCCCGTTGCGAAGGAATGACGGGTGTCCGCTGCCTGTGTAGTCTCCTATTGCGTGCAGATTTGAGCCGTCGAAACCGCAAATGCACAGCCTCATGCGTTTGCGCTCTATGTTGAGATTCATTGTAAGGTGCTGCCCGTCAGGAGTCCAGTTGGTATGGTGGCCGTTTTTCTCCCATTCGGAAGCGGGAATAGCCAGATAAAGTTCCGTTCTGTCCGGGCGCATGGTGAATACGTCATACCGCAGCAGGTCGAAATTCCTGTGCATTATGCGGAACTCCCTGCCGCCGCAGTCGGGGAAGTACCTCAGTGAGAACATGATCCGATCCCCCGTGGGACTCCACTTTGTGTGAAATCCGTACACTTCGCTGTGGTTGTACTCCGCGTGCCGTTCCGGTGGCAGCGCCCGTTCCGCGGTCTCGGCGATTGAAATCAACATCTGCCGGCGCCCGGAAGCCAGATCCGTGATATAAATCCCGTCGTCCGATACTGCTCCGCGGTTGTACCTCACCAGATTGTCCGGAATGACGACGCCATACCCGCCTTGTGTGCGCCGCATCGCTTCGGCATCTGCCGAGAGAGCCATTCGCCCGTCTGGAGATACGTGGTAGACCGAAGCCCCCGAAATTTTGCGCCACGCTCCGCTTTCAATGTCCAGCACAACTATAAATGGCTCCCATATTCCGGTATCCACATCGTTGAAAATCAGCTCATGGTCGCTGCCCCCCCCCCAGTTCAGGTTGGCGCCCATTTGATATTCCCAGCCTGCTGTTTCCCAGACGGTGCGGCACTTTCCGGAGAACGTATCGACTACGTCAATTTTCGCACGGTCGCCGGGGCGCGGGTACACGCCGTCCGTGTCCGGCAGCCGTGTAAGGGCGACATACCGTCCGGAAGGGCTCAGCGGCGAAGTGTCGAAGAACCGGTGGATGTGATTGGCATCGTCCTGCGGCGTGAGGCACCAGACAGGCGCTTCGCACGGATAGTCGCGGTATTTTGGAAAATTATTCTCGAAACGATTCATATTTGCCGGCCTCGATTCTTGACACGGAACATTCTCTTCTAAGTTTGAATAATCTTTCACCTGCATTTTTCCGGTTAGGCAGACTCCGCGCCGTGCGGCGGCGGGGAACTGCAGTCTCTTCTCATGATCGGCCGCGGAACCTGACGGCTCACAGGTGTTTGCCTTCCTTACGCCTGAGATGCCGCGCTTCGCCGCGCGGTTCTTTTTTTGTTCGGCACCCCCATTGTCTCCCGCAAGATACAATGCTATGCGTCCATATGTCAACTCAGGAATTGCCGGGGCGTCTGTTCTGAATCGTTTTTCGTCACATCGTGACAGCGCGGCGCCTGCCGCATCGCCGGAGGCCGCCTGTGACCTGATTTGACGCGTAGTTCCGATCCCGACGGCGCGTTTCAAATGGACGCATCTGCCGCCTTACGCGGAGGTTTTGCTTCTCTCTGTCTTTTTCCGTATTTTCTCCGGCCCGGCAAAACTGCTTGCACTCCGGCACTGCGATATACCACAATATATTGCCGGGAAATAAATCTGTTCTGAGGGGTTTTACAGAGACTTTTGCATCCGGTTTGTTCTGTTTCCTGCCGCTGCGCGCCTCCGCGTTTCCGACAGACAGGCCGGACACCTTAACTGCTTCGGGGACTGCTCCCGCCGTACATTCACGTCCCGGCAGAAATGTCAAGTTGAGGGCTTTTTATATGAATACGGAAGATCAAAAGTACAAATATA
>CASEAR010000114.1 GCA_949285835.1 uncultured Verrucomicrobiota bacterium
TGACACGTTTTTCGATACATCTCTCTTTCCTTACTGCACGGTTTTTCCCGTTTTTCAGAAATATGATACTACATAATCAGATTTTTTTCTGCTGCAATCTATTAAAAATCAATAGATTCTCTCGTATTCAGCAGACCCTACCTAGGCTCCCGCGTCTATTTCCGCCGTTTGGGAGCTTGCGCGGTTCGCTGGCGGCGCAGCACAATCGCGGTACGGGAAGGCATGTAAACGCGAAGTACAGGTACAGACTCGCTGCCTTTCAGTTCGTAAGCCGTGTGGAATGTTTGAGGACAGAGAATCCGTCCATGCCCGCCGAACTCTTCGTTGTCCGTGGATAGCTCGATATCGTACGCTCCAGGAGGACAGATTACGGAGAGTCCTTCATAGGAGTTTTCCGGGTGAAAATTAAACATGAAAACATGCTCGCTGCGCCACAGTACAATAATTTTCCTTTCATCGTCGCACAAAAGGCTGACCGGCGGTTTGTCCAGCAGGTGTTTGTTTTCGCTGAAAATCGATACCATGGCCCTGTCAAAATCACCCAGAGCCGAAAAGAACAGATCCCGATTGTCCCTGAGACTCCACTGCCTTCTGGCGTGCATATATGAGAACTCATTTCCTTCTCTCGGGAAGTCTATCCATTCAGGGTGCCCGAATTCGTTGCCCATGAAGTTAAGATATCCGTTGCCGGAAGATGCAATAGTGGCCAGCCTGGCGAGTTTGTGCAGGGCGACCGCACGCTGTACGCATAGATTGCCGGTCGTTCGGTGCATTGAGTCATATATGGCAGGTCCCGTCATTTCAAAGAGAAGCGTTTTGCCGCCGACGAGGGCCTGATCATGTGATTCAACATAGCTTATTGTCTGTTCGTCCGTTCTTCGGTTTGTAAGTTCGTAAAGGAGTCCGGACATAGACCAGTCTTCATCACGTACGTCACGAACCAGCTTTCCCCAGGTTTCCGTTACGCCCATTGCCAGTCTGAAATCAAATCCTGCGCCCCCGGATTCCGTGCAAGTGCCGAGCCCCGGCATTCCGCTTACGTCCTCCGCTATTGTAATGGCATCGGGCCGCACCTGATGTATTACACGGTTGGCCAAAGCAAGATAGATGTACGCATCCAGATCTACATTTGCGTCAAAGTACTGGGAGTAATTGACGAAGTCGACGCCGAGTCCATGGTGGAGGTAGAGCATGCTCGTAACGCCGTCAAATCGGAATCCGTCAAAATAAAACTCATCAAGCCAGTAACGGCAGTTGGAAAGCAGAAAATGCAGCGCAGGAATCCTGCCGTAGTCGAAACAGCTCGAGTCCCAGACCGGGTGATGACCCCGCGGATCGCTGTGAAAGTAGAGGTGCCTTGTGCCGTCGAAGTTGGCAATACCGTCGTTCTCGTTGCGGACTGAGTGTGAATGAACAAGATCCATTATGACGGCGATTCCCATGCCGTGCGCAGTGTCTATGAGCTCCTTCAGCTCCTCCGGGGTTCCGAACCGGGATGAACACGCGAAGAAACTGGACACCTGGTATCCGAAAGATCCGTAATATGGGTGCTCCATCACGGCCATGAGCTGAAGTGTGTTGTATCCGGCGTCTGCAATCCTCGGCAGGATGCCGCGGGCAAACTGCAGGTAAGTCCCGATCCCAGGCTCTTCCTGCGCCATACCGACGTGCGCCTCATATATCAATGGATTGCGGTCCGGGGTTCTGAAAGAGCCGTTTTTCCAGACATATGCATTTTCCGGATCCCATACCTGTGCGGAAAAGATATTCGTGCGCGGATCCTGCACAACCCTGCGTGCGTATGCGGGGATTCTCTGTCCGGAGCCTCCCGGCCACTCCAGTTCAAGATGGTAATTCTGGCCGTGGCACAGTGCGGACTCTGCCATTTGAAGTTCCCAGACGCCATCGTCGTTTATACGTGAAAGCCGGAATTGTTTTTTTCTCTTCCAATTTGAGAAGTCGCCTACGAGCCACATTGCCGATGCATTGGGTGCTAATTCTCTGAACACCCAGCCGTTTTTTGTTTTGTGCAATCCGTAAAATTCATGCGCACATGCAAATTCGGAAATGGAATTCAACCCATTACACAGGCGTTTCTCCATGAGTTCGAGGCGTTCTTTTCTCTGGCGTATGCATTCCTGATAAGGAGCGAGAAACGGGTCGTCCGACAGTTTTGTGGTATCCTCACGCATTGATGCACCTCCGGCTATATTTTGCAGACGTATATTTGCAGTGTGTGATCATGTCAAATTCCGCGATGCGGCATTTTCAGCATTTCGGAAAGTTCCTCCATGTGCGCCGGGTCTGCGGGATGCACAACGGACAGCGCGCTGTGTCCCGGTATTGACTCCAGCACAGTCCGGCAGTCCGTCTGCGATAAATCGTGGATATCTACTGTGCGATTTACACACAAAACATGTGTCGCGTGCGACATGACAATGCCAAGATTGTGAGATACGGTAACGACGGTTTTCGTCTCAGAAAGCTTTTTAAACAGCGCGTACAGGGTGTCGCGTGTTGCGGAGTCGACGTTTGCCGTGGGTTCATCCAAAATCAGAAGATCCGGATTAGAGCTTATTGCTCTGGCTATTATGACGCGCTGCTTCTGTCCTCCGGAGAGAGAGGAAAACCGACAGTCGGAGTGATCGTACATACCAACGGTCCTGAGTGCGGTTTCGGCTTTCTGTCTGTCTTCGGCAGAGAATCCCCCGAAGATTCGCATGCCGGAACATCCGGTCATAACCGCTTCCAAAACGGATATCGGGAAGGCGTCGTTGGCGGCCACCACCTGCGGGACTATGCCAATTCTCTTCCTGACTGCCGATGGCGGGCGGCCGAACACAGAAATGCTTCCGAATCGCGGCTTCAGTATCCCGAGGATAAGCCGCAGCAGCGTGGTTTTTCCTCCTCCGTTGGGACCGACCACCGCAACATGCGCTCTGGCAGGGATGGAGAAAGTCACATTATGCAGGACTTCATCGCTTTTATAGCCGAAGCACACGTCTTTTGCTTCTATGACAGGTACGGTGTTGTCCAACGTCGTTACCCTATGCCAGCCTTTGTCAGACGGCGGCCTTGACTTTGATTATAATTTTGTGAACCACGCTTCCCGGGGCGGAATCATTTACACACGGCTGGTGAGCTTCATGCGGCCAGATGACCATAAAACTTCCCGGCTTTACCGGAACTTTGAACGTACGGCCTCCGGTACGCATAAAGACGATGTCTTTGTCTGCATCGAAAGGGTTGACGGGCGTCATCGCCGCTGCATCACCGAGAAATATTGTTTCTTCCCCCGAGATGATGTACTGAATGTCTATGTATTTCCTGTGCGCCTCATACAGATCGTCTTTGAGAATATGCGAAACCGGGTGCTGCGGTATGGCGACAATTCTGTCAGAGTCGACTTCAATACGTCCGTCCGGCATGTTTGGCGATGCATTTTCCCTGAGCCATTTGAACGCTTTTGCGAAGAGCGGGTGGGTGTTTTCGATAAGGTGCGAGTTTTCCAGTGCTTCTACTATCATTGTGCATTCCCCTTTTAAGCTCAGCTGAGAACAGTGTTGTCTATGAGTCTAGTTGTTCCGATTTTCACGGCAAGCGCGACAAGAGTCCCGGGACGCAATTCTTTGACGGCTTCAAGAGTGTCTGAATCCACCGCCGATATGTAGTCTATATCAGCGGATCTGACAGACTTGATCAGGTCTGCCATTTTGTGGATGATCTCGTCAGGATTTTTTTCACCGGATTTCCATTCCGATTCTGCGATGTCCAGCGCGCGGCGCAGACAAACAGCGTCCTTCCGCTCCTCAGCTGAAAGATAAGTGTTGCGCGAACTTTTTGCCAATCCGTCCGATTCTCTCACGATAGGGGCAGGAATTATCTTTATGGGCATATCAAGGTCGCGCACCATTCTCTTTATTATTGCGAGCTGCTGCGCGTCTTTCATCCCGAACACGGCGCAATCGGCCCCGGTTATGTTGAAGAGCTTGCACACGACCGTGAGGACCCCGTTGAAGTGGGTGGGACGCGACATTCCGCACATTACTTTTGAAAGACGGTTTTCCATAAGGGACACAGATTTATCGGAGCGGTACATCTCGGCAGGGGCGGGCATAAAGACGGCGTCTGCGCCTTCTTTCCTGCACAGATCGGTGTCCCGGGCTTCGTCCCTCGGATAAGTTTCAAAGTCCTCTCCGGGGCCGAACTGCGTTGGATTTACGAAGACGGAGACCACAACCCGATCAGCATTTTGTCTGGCGAGTCTTATCAGGGACAGGTGCCCTTCGTGAAGGTATCCCATTGTCGGCACAATGGCGACAGTGAGGTTTTCACTATGCCATTTACGGCAAATTTCCGATATTTCTTCTTTTGTTCTTACTATGTTCATTTTCAGAATGACTTTAATGACTCTTCAACCTGTTTGATTATGAAATCCGGAGTGGATGCTCCGGCTGTTATTCCAACGGAAGAAAATCCTCTGAAGCTGTCTTTTGACAGCTGAGATGCATTGTCAATGACCACCGTGGGACGGAGAAGCGCTGCTTTCTCCGCGAGCCTTGCGGTGTTGGCGCTTTCAGGAGAACCCACAACGACAATTACATCGCATTGCGCTGCCAGCGATTTGAGATCCTCCTGCCGTGCGCGCGTGGATCTGCATATTGTATTTTCGACGCAGACTGTCTCATATCGTCTGCGCATGGCACCGGCGACCCGTTCGAAAATATCGGGTGATTGCGTCGTTTGTGATACAAGCAGCACTTTTTTCAAGTCCAGCGGGAGCGAATCCGTCTCTGCCACGCTTGAAACCACATATGCATCCCCAGAAGCATATCCCAGAAGTCCGACAACCTCTGCATGGTTTTTATCGCCGAATATCACGACGGAAAATCCCTCTTTCGATTTTTGCTCTATTATCCTGTGGATTCTGGCGACGTCGGGACATGTCGCGTCCACAAGTTTGAGAGGGAGTCCTTCAAGCATCCGCCTGCGTTCTGGAGGAATGCCGTGTGCTCTGATTATGAGCACGGATCCGCGGGGAAGCGAAGCCGGGGCAGTGCATACGGAGACATTCTCCTTCTGCAATTGCGACATCATTCCGCGGTTATGGATGAGCGGTCCGTCCGTGTAGACGGCATAACCTGCCTGTGCGGCAGTCTGTCGCGCCGTTTCAACTGCGCGGCGTACTCCCCAGCAGAATCCGGCGGTTTTAGCGACGATTGTTTTCATTGGGTTTTCCTGCCGGAAATAAGGAGAATGTTTTGCACAAATATTACCGGTTCCGCGGTTCCTATGTAATTGTATACAGCTCCGCCGAACTTACACTCCGATTCAACGAGCCCCGACAGCTGAGTGTCATTGCCAAGAAGGAAACAAAGCGTGCGCGGCCTGCTGGCACTGGAACTGCTCACAAGCATGTATCTGGTGGGGGAGCCGGAAGGAGCCACGGCTACCCATCCTGTAAATGTGCCGGGTTCTGCTTGAGATACGTTTGACTTCAATTTTGAAGCCGGTACCCTCCCAGGGCCGACACGGCTTTCTCCGGCAAGCCGACTTCCGAACAATGTCCTTCCCGGAGAAGGCGATTCCGATCCGAACGACGGGTAGCGCAGGGCTGTGCCTGTTTTTTTTGCGGGTGCGGCGTCTGCTGCCGTTTTACTTTCAGATACCGTGTTTTTCGTGTCCTGTACGGACTCCGTCTTTGGTATGTTCTGTTGCGGAGCACTAACGGGCGGTTCCGATTTTTGCGTTTTTGATGCGATATTGCCGGCGTCAGACGGACGCTGTGCCGCCGCTTTCTTTTCCGGGGCAGGGGTTGGCCCCCTGTACGGCTTCACGTATGCGTTGGTTATCCACACACCTGCTTCCGGAACCGGCGCTATCCTTGTCCAGTCTCCCATTGTGCCTCGGATCTCGACCGTGTCTCCCGTATTCAGAAGTCCAACTTCGTGATAATTAAGACTTGCTCCAGAACGAACGCGGGCCCGGTTTGCCTTCACTTTGTTTCCGTCTAAAAGTCTTGTGGAAATCCAGAGGTCCACGCTGTCCGGCGGAACTACACATACCCAGCCGTCTTCCTCTCTGCCGCCGGCTGTGAGTACGTCTCCGGAATTGACTTGCCCGACAACTTCTGCGTTCAGGCTGGGCGCTGCACGCATATTAACCCTGTCGCCGGTGACCTTAAGGAGAGAGGCTGCAAACGACTCCGCAGAGGCGGACGCAATGGCAAAAGGCAAGAGAACGATGTACAGTATTTTTCTATTATGGCTCATGTTCAAGAAAAAAGCACCAGCGGAAAGCACGCAGCGTTCCGATGGTGCACATGCAGCGCGTTCGCTAACGGCGGCGCAGGATTATTCCTCAGGTTTCGTTTTGGGAAGTCCGAAACCACGATTCTCGCCGTCTTTCCACTGTCCGCGTTTTCGCATAAGTTCGACGCGTTCGAAGCGCTTGAGAACATTACGGCGCATGATTATCTTGCTTGATCCCTTAAGACTGCTGTGCTGGCTCATTGGATAATTTCCTCAACTCTCTTCAAAAGTACATCGTCCCGTGACGTCAGTTCTATATGAACAAAACTCAGCGGATGGTATCAGAATATCGCTTGCGTGTCAATATGGCGAAACAGGCATCATCAGCAACGGGGGCGCTAAGTCGTAAGTCGGGAAAGGTCCGGACGCGTGTGTCATAAAGAAGACATCAAACGAAAACAACCTTATGACATCACCGGGCGACATGTCCACAAAATAAAGGGACGCGATATGTTTTGAAAGGTGCAAAAGGGGGGCGTCAAAACCTGATAATTACACTGGAGGCCGCACATATGCCGTCAGACGCATTCCTTATACATTTCATAAGTACCGGCCATCGTATACTTCTTTTGCCTTTTCCGTGTACCTTCTGACAAAATCCGTCTTCGCTTCCGTATAGGCGTCTCTGTTGTGTTCATAGCGCTGCTGGAGGGAGCGCTTAAGCGCTTCATATTCCCTTGCCGCGCCGGTATGTTCATTCAGATAGTCCCGGAAATACAGTTCGTCGTTGTCTCCACGGCAACGCAGGTGCAGGTGAAAAACTTTTTCTGCGAACCCATCGCTGGTATAACCGCGATTGAAGGACTTTCTGTTTTCGGCCTCTGACATGCATATGTATCCGCTGCCTGTCAGGATTTTTTTTACAGCTTCCATGGAGCCGGATTCAGGAATTTCCAGCAGAATGTCAATTATCGGCTTCGCCTGAATGTCATGTATTGCCGTGCTTCCGATATGGGATAACCGCATCCCGGCACAAGGAAGAAGGCTTTTAAGCCTTTTTTCCTCTTCAGAATACCATTCATTCCAGTATTCTTTGGGATCCGAAAGAATTACCGGGAACAGTGTCCACAGCTCTTCCAGAGTCATTTCAGAAAGTTTCTTCCCCATACCGCTCCGCAACTCCAATTTCAGCACAGATGCCACCCGCAGACATGCGGATTCCAGCATGTCCGCCAATATGTTCTGTATACTAACATCAAACACGCGTTATGTCATGGCAGACTGCGAATGCGCAGTTGTTCATAGTTATGGACACCAAGCCCAAAAAAGGAAAAACCCCATTGGTCAAATTCAAGGACACCGAACGGGGACTTTCTTTCTATCATGAAAGGGTATGAAAACTATGGCCAACAAGACATTCTCGGATATCCTTCCCGACAAAAGGAACCAGTACGCCCGCCTGAAAAGCAAAAAGGCTAAGAGCCGCTTTTTGACTCATTTGCAGGAGGTTTACGGTTTCGAGCGCAAATACCTGATAAAGCTACTCACGGGAAAGCGCACCTACCATCC
>CASEAR010000115.1 GCA_949285835.1 uncultured Verrucomicrobiota bacterium
TGCAGCTGTTTTGGCTTTTACAGCTGGTGTGTGCGTTGTATCTTGCAAAGGCAAACCGGAAAAGGTGTATAAACCGCTTGTTCCCGAGAATACGTCTGTTGCTGTGGTTTCATACAACAGATATGACAATCCGGTGAAGAAGGATATGGATTCGGCGATTATAAAAATATTCTGCGATTCGGCGGATTGGTTTTCGAAAAATGATCCTGAGAACGGAAAGTATTTTGAGGGAATAAAAAATAAACTTGCTGGATTCTCTATTGAAAAAGAATTTGAGTCCATTTTCGGCATCCCGATAAGTAATTTTGAATGGTCTCTTTTTACAGTCAGTAATTTTCATCCTCACAAGTTAAAAGACTTGTACAATAAAAGTGTCGAAGAAATGACTCCGTCAGATATAGAATGGAGTCTTCCGGATATAGGTTTTGTTATGGCTTTTAAGCAGCCTGTGGACATTAAAGCGATGGCGGAAAGTGTTCGGGCTTATAACGAGAAATCTAAGAGCCTTGTGGAAAGTATGACAAAGGCGGTGCACGCGGACTACGACACTGAAGGCATGGAAGATTTGGGCGGCGTTGCGGAATCCGTCGATGATTACTTTAAGTCGGAAGAGATTGTTTTCAATGGGCGTCCGGCGATCAGATTCTCCATAGAAGGCGAAGAAGATCTTGGCGTCAAGGTTTCTCCAATTGTTGCGTCGAGTGAAGACGGCAGGTTAGTGTTCGTGGCGTTTAAAGACGCTACTGCCGGCATGCTGTCTGATTTGTACGCAGGGAAAGTGCCCTCGGACACAGGGAACATGGCGGCGGAGGTAGCGGTTCCGCCTGATTGTCTTTCGAAAGCAGTGTTCATGTTAGACATGAAATCTTTTTCCACGGATCTGGAGGATATCGAATTTGGTGAGGAAATATTATCTCTCTCGTCAGTTTCTCTTGACGAAGCCGTTAATAGGGAGCTTAGGGAATATTGTTTGTCTTTGAAACTGGGTTTTGCGGATACGGCGGCCGCGGACACAATTAAGAATCAGTTGGATATGGTCATTCAGGCTGTTCCTATGATGGCGGCGTTCGGCGGAATGAATGACGGAGGAGGCTCCGCATTGAACTCGCTCTTTTCCGGTGTCATGAGTTTTCTGGAATATATCGAGACTTCGATAGACGGCAACAATGTAGTTCTGAAAGTAACAGTTCCGGTACAAGACGTGGAGTCTTTTGATGCGGGAAGCTTGCTGAACAATTACAAAAGTTGGTTTGAAGTGTTGGAAGAACAGGGCTTTATTTAATAAGAAGTCGAGATGAACTGTGGAATACCGTAAGGCTGATATGAAGTGTGAAGTGTACTTGGAATTTATACGGTGAATTACAGGATAAATGTAACAGTTCTCATGAAGCTATGCTGTATACCTGTGCTGCGACCCTTCCGTTTAGTGTGCCGATCTTGTGTGTTGAGCTGATAAGGTTCTGGAGTTGTCGGATGGCGCCTCACTCGAACTTGTCGAAGGCGGTGCCTTTCGGACAGAATTGCTGCAGCATACGGCTGGTGTTCTCGGCGGAGTCCTTTTCCCATGCGGCGCAGGCGTGAGGGCAGTACAGTTCGGCGCTGGAGTGTTTTTGTGAGCAGTTCGCAGATATCACTGTAAACAAAGGATTTCGTACCCCGTTGCCGGCGGTAGTTGATTTTACGCACTTCACCTCTCCGGATCGAAGCATGTTGACGGGGGAAAGCACATACTGCTGCGTGATTCTTTTCAATTGGACGATGATGAAATAACACGCGGGGTTTTCAACAAGCACGAGAAGTCCGCCTTTCCCGCCTATGCACGAAACGACAGTGTCCATCTCTTAAGCACCGAACTGGGCGCGCTGGCCGGTTTTTGCCGGTCGGTTCTCTATAGACGCCGTTCCTGGCAGCTTTACGTATCTCACTGGCGCATCGCTTTTTTTCCTGCGCTGCTTTAAACCGTACGATGTCTGCCTCATGTCAATGCTGAGTATCCCGGCGTGGACACGGTTGTATGTTATTTGAACGCATGGCAGGTTTGTAAAATCGTGGTCTGCCAGCGTCTGTACGGCGTATGCTGGAGATTTTTGCTCTCCGACGATGAACCTGTGGAGCAGGTTTGACGGGATGTTGGCAGCCTTCATGTCTCCCCTCCCTTGTCCATGTTCGGAATCCTATGCTCTATGGACTGCATATATGTCACAGTCATGGAAGGAGTATGGAGTCGGAACAGTACCGCGCCGGATATCCCCATGCAGGGAGAGCTTACAGGCAGTCCAAGCCGCTGCGTCAGCTTTCTGAGTCTCTCCTGTTTGACCTTGGGCTCCCGGTGGGGATGTTGGACACTGCCTCTAAGTCCTGCCGTCAGGCGAATGTCAGGTGTTTCGATGCTGCGTACTGTATTCTGCACTCTCTGCTCATGGGGGCTTCTCTTCTTTCCTTTGTTTGTGTGTTTTTTACCCGTTCATAACGGAAGAGGGCTTCCTCTTTCATTTTTTTCTAGGTTCCCTCTATCGGGGCGGGAAGGATGGGGTTGTTCCCATTTTTTACCCTCCATCAGGGGGGGATTGCATATTTGTGGACTTTGTCAATCCCGCAGTTTGTCAAATAGAAAAGACACCGTAGCATTCAGAGACCGTTTTCTATTGTTCATTTGCATGGACACCGAATGAAATGAGTGATGTGGACGGAAATCGGTTGTTCCGATTACAGG
>CASEAR010000116.1 GCA_949285835.1 uncultured Verrucomicrobiota bacterium
GTTCCGGTATATGTTTCTGGTTATGTGCGGCGGCCTCGGCGGCAGGCCGGAGAAGATCTTTACGCATGATTGCGCCACGATTGTAAACGTCGCGGCATACTTTGCCGTATGCTGGCTTGTCTTCATGTTCGGCGGAGGGAATACTCAGTTATGAAAGGAATGCGTCCTCCGCCGCTCAACAAAGGGGTCTTCGTGGCCTGGCACCATGTGCGCACCACCGTGCCGCACGATTGGGAGGTGACGGCTTATTCCGTGGAAGACCGCATTGGCCGTATGGAATTCAGTACGAGGAAAGGGCTTCAGGCGGTGGTCAGCTGGGAACCCTGCAAAGGGGAACCCGACCGGCTTACGACCATGAAGACCTTCCTCCAGAACAACATATTAGGTAAGAAATCTCCGCGCCGCATCGATTCTGTGAACACCGAAGACGCGGGTGTGTTCCTTGTGGGATGGTCGGAGGATGAATCGCTGCCGTGCCAGGCGATTGCACACGACATGGCCGGCGCGCATATCGTAAGGTGGGTCTTTGAGGGATATGCGTCGGAGGCGGGACGGAGGAATGTTGTGCGTCCTGTTCTGGAATCGTTCGACTTCAACAAGGATGCGTCCGGGTGCGAATACGCGCTTCACGGAGTGCGCTGCCGCCTTCCATGGGACTACAAGATTGAGGATATAGTTACCCTGCCGGCCAACGTCATGATGACGTTCGAGGGAGAAAAGAGCCGCAGACGCGTCTTTCTGCGGCGATGGGGGCTGGCCTCATATCTGCTCGGAACGTCGGATTTATACGAGTTTTACGGCAGGGTGCTGCGTTCTCTGAACATTCAGTATGAGCTCGTCCGCAGGTGTACGGTGAACGGCATGGATGGGCGAATATTGCGGTTCAGTGCGCTCAGGGAACATCACAGCGACAGGTTTATGAGGAGACGGTGGCACAACGGACAGGCCGTAATATGGCACGACGCAGCTTCCAACCGCATCTGCACGTTCGAACAGATCGGGCCGGAGAAGTCTGAGGCTCTCGCTTTCGAATCGGTGTTTCCGGGATTGTCTGTAAGCTGAAAATCTTTCGCTGGAGGAACTTTTTGCTTATGAAGTGGTTTCTGTACAACGTCCTTTTTTTCTTTGCGTACATGGCTATGCTTCCGAGTTTTCTCCTGCGCATGCGCAAGCGCGGCGGATATGCGCGCTGCTTCGGGGAGAGATTCGGCAGGTACGATCCGGATACGGCGTCGCGGTTGTCCGAGAAGCCGCGCATCTGGATACATGCCGTAAGCGTGGGAGAAGCCAATCTCGCAGGTTCCGTGATCTCCGAGATACGAGGGATACTGCCCGGCGCGTCATTTATCATTTCTACGACAAGCTCCACAGGCCGGGGTGTTTGCGAAAAGATAGCCGGGGACGGCGACGTAGTGATATATTTCCCTCTGGATTTTCCGGTTTGCGTGAAACGGGCTCTAAGGCAGATAAAAGCGTCGGCGTTTATACTGACGGAATCCGAGTTCTGGCCTAACATGATAAGGGCTCTGCGCCGTTCGGGAGTGCCGGTGATGCTGGTGAACGGCAGGATTTCCGACAGATCGGCGCCAAGGTATAAGGCAGGAAGATTTTTCTTCAAAGAGATTTTTGAGTGTTTTTCCGTGATGCTTACACAGTCCGACATCGACGGTGAGCGGCTTGTTTCCGCGGGTGCGCCGGCGGACCGGATAATGACCATGGGGTCCGTGAAGTTTGATGTGCGGCCGGTATCAGTGGAGGCGGAATCGCAGGCGCGGGCGTCGCTTCTGAAGGCTGGAATAGGCAGAGGGCTTGTGCTGCTGGGCGGCTCCACGTGGCCGGGGGAGGAGCTGGCGCTGGCGCTGGCGTGCCGTGAAGCCAACAAGTCCGGTGCGGACATGCGGCTTGTTGTTGTGCCTAGGCATATGGAACGCGGCGGCGATGTGGAGCGGGAGCTTCTGGAGCATGGGTTCAAATGTATGCGCAGGAGCAGGATAAAGGCCGGCACGGAAAGCGCAGAGCCGTCGGAGGATACAGTTCTTGTTGTGGACACTACGGGGGAGCTGTCTGCACTCTATCCGGCCGCCGATATCGTGTTTGTAGGCAAGTCGCTCGATCCCAACGCGGGCGGGCAGAACATGATAGAGCCGGCTGCCTGCGGGAAACCGGTGATCGTGGGGCCGCATACGGAGAATTTCCTTGCCGTTATGGAAGAATTCCGCAAAAAACAGGCCATCTGCGAAGTGGCTGATGCGACGGCTCTGAGCGCCGCAGTGCAGGAACTTGTCTCAGATGCACGCAGGCGCAGGATGCTGGGCGAGACGGCGAAATCGGTTGTTGATTCGCAAAGGGGCGCACTTGCCAGAAGCGCGCGGGAGATAGTCCGGCGGCTGCGGCAGGAACGGGCCCGGTAAAGATGTTGAACAAAAACCGTTTCTCTCAAGACTTCTGAAACGTTCGCCCTCCGGATGATGCCTCTGGGAGGCAGGATGCGGCGCTTTTGTTCGTGCGGGAAAATACGCGTGGTCGTACTTGCGCGGCCGATTGCAGAGTTCCCCGAAGCAGATTATTGGCATGCCTGCGTTCGCAGGCTGCCGCGCCAGCCGGGCCTTGTGTGCATCATGGAAAGTGTGCGCAATACGCTGTAAAACCGGAACAAAATCAAAAATCCGGCTGTTCGACAGGCGGAAACCGGCTTATATGGGGCAGAATGCTGCGAGGATGTGGCCTTGCCGTCTTTACAGACGCAGCATCTGGCTATTCACCGCCGGGCACATACGGCATAAATTTTCTGATGTCGCCAAAATCGATTTCGTTCGGGCTTATGTTTTTTATTGCGCATATGCCCGCCGCTGTTCCGGCAGCTTCTCCCAATATTGCCGCCACGCCGGACACACGATAGCTGGCATGAGCATAAAAATCACCGCTTATGCACCGTCCAGCCGTAATCAGGTTGCTGATGCCGGCAGGAATCAGTGCTCTCAGCGGAATGTCGTACGGCAAGGTTTTAAACGACTTGTGTTCTATGCCGTGTCCGGATGCGGCATTGGTGGAATGCACATCGCTGTGAAATGAGACCCGGCAGACCGCATCAGTGTGGCGCGATCCTGTCTCAAGATCCTTTCGGGTAACTTTGTAAAGTCCGAGAATTCTGCGGCCCTCTCTTATGCCTATGAAGGGGCTTGTCGCCACGATCCTGAAGTTCTCCCATTCTCCGCCGAGGGCGCGGAGTTTTTCCGCGATTTCCATGTATTCATTACGTCCTCTTGCTGTCGCATCGCTCAGAACCTGCGCGTCCGGTCCCATGTAGCCGTACCCGTGGTTGGCCATGACGCATATCTGGCCGTCGCGTATAAGGAAGAAGGATGGTTTGTCGTACGATGTCGTGTGTCCTGCTGACAGGATTTTCTCATATATCCATTTTTTGTTTTCGGCCCAGTCTTTTATGGAGAAAGGGGGGCTGCTTCCGTTCCCGTACCCGACGGCTTCGGCGATCATGCTGAGCGGCTGGCATTCCCCGGTTTCAGGCTTGCCCATTTCATACCGGCAGCCTGCCATATACGACAGATCTCCGTCGCCGGTGCAGTCTACGTAGACTTTTGCCTGCCACGCCTCCCTGCCGCTTTTGGATTCGGAGACTATGGCTCTTATGCGGCCGTTTTCCGTATATGCGGCGCAAATCATGGGGTAGAGCCGCACACGGACGCCGGCATCGGCGCACATTTTGTCGAGGACGTATTTTACGGCTTCGGGATCGAAGTCTTTTCCCGATATTCCCGGACCGGTTCCATGGGAGTCATGCGTTTGCAGCTGCCGGATCATTTCCTGCAGCAGTCCGGGCTGCCTGTGTTCGATAATATGCGGCATCAGCCCGCTTGTCCATATGCCCCCGAGCGCTCCGGTGGATTCTATAAGGCGTACGGACGCGCCGGTCCTTGCGGCGGCTGCGGCCGCCATTACCCCGGCCGGCCCTCCTCCTGCGACGATTACATCGCAGGATCCGGCGACTCGAATGTTTCTGGAAGGTTCTGCAAAGGTGTTCATGATCTCCTCACATTCGTTTCAGGGATTGTACTATAATTGCCCGCGGCACGGCAACCATGCGTGAACCTGCCGCTGCGGTTCACGCATGGTTGTCTGTTTTTTACCGGGTTGGAATGGAAGGGGATACCCGCATTGCCGCCGTATGAGACTTATTTGCGGCTCGTTTTATTCCCCATGGCCTCGACCAGATCCCAGTCCGGAACACGTTTCCCAGGTTCATCCTCTCCGAGGACGGAACTGTATGCGCTGCCTCCGCCGTAATTCCACATGGCTCTGCCGATGTTGTGTTTGTCCAGTTCCTCGTTTATTGCCGCAAGGTATTTTATCCTGCTCTCTCTGGGAGCCCAGTCTACGACCCCGTATTCGCCGATATGGACGCGGATGTTGTTTTCACTGCTCCACTTCGCTATTTCAGCGATTTTTTCGGCCATATATTCACGGGTGGCGATTTTTTCCGCAGCCATGTTTCTCAGAACCTTTGCCGAATGTTCTTTGGCTTTATGCTCCGCCAGGTTGGCGATTGCCGGCTCCACATCCGCATCTATAAACGGCCATGGGACGTTTCGCAGGGGATGATACCATTCTTTCATCCACCGTGCCCCCTGATGCGTGAATTGCGACGGTTCGTAGTAGTGTATCGCCCAGATAATATTTCTGTCCGGATGCGGCTTTACCTTCCCCAGCTCGTTTACGAGCATGTACGCGCCCCCGTTGGCTATGAGAGTGTGCTTCGGGGCGTTCTTTCTGACTTCCGTTATCAGCATGTCCTGATAATCCTGCCAGGCCTGATTCGCCCAGTATTTCTGTCCTCCCGGTTCGTTCATGAGTTCGAGGAAGACCAGTTCCGGGTCTGTGGTTTTAGAAAGATGAGCGGCAAATTCACCCCACCATTTAATGAAATTGTTCCGGAGCGCCGGTTTCCCGGAAAGACCCTTGAAGGCCGGGGATTTGGGGTGAACGTCGACGATAACCGCAATGCCTTTGCCGCAGAACATTTTTATCGCGTTGTCGAGATGTGCAAGGAGACTACGGTTAAGCGAGCCGTCTTTTGTGTCGCACAGGAATATGGGATCCACAGGAAGCCTGACGTGATCGTATCCCATGGAAACAATCATATCTGCATCCTGCATGGTGATAAATCCGCTTAGGAATTCATCGCTGAAAGAACCCTTTTGTCCGTTGATTTTCTGGTTCCACGGCTGGCAGAACCACCCGTTGATGTTTATTCCGCGCATCAGCCTCGCGTAGCGCGTGTCCGAGACCGGTTCTCCATACGGTTTTTCCGGTCTGTATTTTGCCCGTTCGGCCGCGATTTCGGCGGCGCTTACCGGGAATATTCCCGCGTCGCAAATGTCGAGCGTTCCAGCCTTTGTGACATAAAATCCG
>CASEAR010000117.1 GCA_949285835.1 uncultured Verrucomicrobiota bacterium
TCTGGACCGTATGTACAACCGCGTCCAGGATGCGGATGGTAGGTGCGCTCTCCCGTGAGTAGCTTTATCAGGTATTTGCGCTCGAAACCGTAAACCTCCTGCAAATGAGTCAAAAAGCGGCTCTTAGCCTTTTTGCTTTTCGGGCGGGCGTACTGGTTCCTTTTGTCGGGAAGGATATCCGAGAATGTCTGGTTGGCCATAGTTTTCATGCCCTTTCATGATAGAAAAAAAAAGTCCCCGTTCGGTGTCCTTGAATTTGACCAATGGGGTTTTTCCATTTTTGGGCTTGGTGTCCATAACTATGAACAACTGCGCAGAAATCAACCGTATAGACTTTTTCCGGATGGAGTGATACAATGTCATATTTGAGTTGCTTGTCTTAGACTTGCATCTCCCGCAGCAGTTCGTGAGAATACTCTGCAAAATAAACGCGGGAAACAGGAAAGGGATTTTTTACATGAAAAAAGAACATAAAACGGAAACACAAACCGAAGAAACCAGGCCGGAGGAAACTCCGGAGACAAACGGCGTAACCGTGGAAGAGGACCAGTCTGTGGAAACCAAATCCGCCCCCGGCAATACGGATACTGCCAACAAAAAATCGGAGGAAGAGTCGGAATCCGCAGAAGTTGCCGCGGCAAAGTCTGAAATAGAAAAACTCCGCGACAGGCTTCTGAGGCTTCAGGCTGACTTTGACAATTTCAGGAAGCGCGTGGCTCGTGAAAATCTTGAGCTCATAAAAAGCGCCAACGGTGAGCTCATAGAGTCGCTTCTTCCAGTGCTGGACCATTTCGGACATGCTCTGGAGTCCATGGAGAAGACCGGAGGAGGAGCGCCGGAAGCGTATGCGGAAGGCGTCCGCATCATAAATTCCGAGCTCCTGCGGACTCTCGAGCATTTCGGCCTCAGCCGTATTGACTGCGTCGGCAAAGAATTCGATGCAAATCTGCACGAGGCATTGTCCACCATGCCGGGAGGAAATGTAAAACCAGGATGCATTGTTGCCGAAATACGCAAGGGATATACACTTAACGGTAAAGTTCTGCGCGCGCCTCAGGTGATTGTGGCGGCGGAGAATCCCGGCGAACCTGCGGAGGAATAATCATGGCTGAGCAAAAACAGGATTATTACGAGCTTCTGGGCGTATCTCGTTCGGCAACGCCGGACGAGATAAAAAAGGCCTACCGCAAACTCGCCATGAAGTACCATCCCGACCACAACAAGGGGGACAAGAACGCGGAAGAAATGTTCAAAAACATTTCGGAAGCGTACGAGGTACTCAGCGATGAAAACAAGAGGCAGATGTACGACCGTTACGGTCACGAGGGGATGAAGTCCCAGTTCGGGCCGGGCGGGTTCGATTTTAGGCGCGACTTCACCCACGGCGCAGACCTCAACGACATCCTTAACAACATTTTCGGCGGAGGAGGAGGGAGCTTCTTCGGCGATATTTTCGGCGGGGCCGAAAGCTCCCAAAGAAGACAGCCGAACGGAGGGTCTGCCGCTGGAAACAACCTGCGCGTAGATCTCACAATAGACTTGGAGGAGGCCGTCTTCGGCTCCTCCAGGGAAATAGAGATTAAGACGAGCCGCGATTGTCCGGACTGCAAAGGTACCGGAGCCGCGGCCGGTACGACGCGTGAAACCTGCAGACACTGCAACGGCAGCGGAAGAATTGTTTCAGGACTCGGGTTCTTTAACGTACAGCAGACGTGTCCGATATGCAACGGCGAAGGAACCGTCGTGAGAAAACCCTGCAAAACCTGCGGCGGCACCGGACGCAAACAGGAAAGAATGAAGATTTCCGTCAAAATTCCCAAAGGCGTCGACGATGGGAACAGGATCCGCATCGCGGGCAAAGGGGAAGCCGGATACCGCGGCGGGCCAAGCGGGGACCTGTACGTGAATCTCAGGCTGAAGCGCCACCCGCTGTTCGAACGGGACGGCGACAACCTTATCTGCACGGTTCCGGTACGTCCGGAAGTCCTTATTTCCGGAGGAGAAGCGAAAGTGCCGACTATAGACGGGTACGCGAAATTGAAGATTCCTGCCGGCACGCAAAGCGGGAAAATATTCAAATTGAGGGGCAAGGGATGCCCCAGTCTGAACGGACGCGACGTCGGAGATTTGATCGTCAGCGTAGCCGTGGAAATTCCAACACGGCTGAATTCCGCTCAGAAAAAAGCCATTCTGGACTTTCAAAACGCTTCGGAAGCGTCGCAGTATGCCGAGGAAAAACAGTTTGAGGAACTTGGCAAACGTTTCCTCGAACGCAGGGATCAGCTGCGAGCCTCGTCAAAATAACCAGTCTACCCGGCTGCAATGCATCGTATTCTGCACAAAACACTTGAAGAAGAGACTTCAAGCTGCATCCTTGATGCAGAAGCTTCGCATCATCTCACCGCCGTCCTGCGCGCACGCGTGGGCGATGCGCTGACGCTGACAAACGGCAATGGGCTGTCGCGCCGCGCCGTGTATGAGGGCAGCGAGGGCAGACGCGTTCGATGCAGGTTCACGTCCGATGCGGAGAGATCTCCCCGCGAAACGCCCGAAATTATCCTCTTCCAGTGTATCGCCAAATCTGCCAGAATGGACTGGCTTGTCGAAAAAGCGGCCGAGATGGGTGTTTCCAGGATAGTTCCGCTGATTTCGCGAAGATGCTCTGTCAAACTCCGCCCCGGAGAACGGGTGGACCGATGGGCAAGAATCGCCGTCTCCGCTCTGGAACAATGCGATTCCCCTTTTTTGACGGAAGTCTGCGAACCTCAATATTTCTCCGACGCCGTTGGCCGCGGCGTGCCTGCGTTCTCGCTTGCGGGAATAATCGGCGGCAATTCCCTTCCAATACTTTCGGCATTGGCAGGCATGAGGACTGCCCCGGAACGCATACACTGGTTCGTGGGCCCTGAAGGGGATTTCGATCCCGAAGAATCGGCGGCGCTCATAAATGGAGGCGCCGTGCCTGTGAGCCTTGGCAAAAACATTCTCAGGGTCGAGACCGCCGCATTGTTCGGGATATCCGCAATAAAGGCATTCTGTGATCTGAAAAAAAAGCGGGACGCCTGACTGAGTTTCAGCGTAAAGCGCCACTGGGGCCCCGACACCGGCAGAATCCGCAAGGCGTTTTCCTCAGCCGACCGGCATGGGTGTTTCTCACATGCTGTCAGCGCCATAAAGACGGGGCGCCCAATGACAAGGCCAGAAAGAACGCAATAATGCGCACTGCGTTTCTCAGGACGGAGCCCGCCCGCGCGGGGTGCGGATTTTCCACGCCGTCGTCCGAACGCTCAATGTGCACATCCGCAATCAGGCCCGCACCGTCTTCCACCCTGAGCGCTGGACCCGAGAAAGACCCTTCCAGAAACCCTCCGGCGCTGATGGATGCGGAGCACGACACCTGTATCGACGACTTTACGTGCCCGTTTACAAGCAAATTTTCACAAATCAGCTCATCAAGCACAACGCTCTCCCCGGAGGCAATTTCCACCTCTGTATTCCTGCCGCCAAGCGACCCGCTGCGCAGTTTGCAGCCGGACCTCAAAACAAGCTTCTCCATAAAATTCAGAGAGCCAGTATTAGAGACATCCCCGCTGACAAATATGCATCTTCCGGTTATTTTCGCCCCGTCGTCGAACCTCGCATCAGACATAATCCTGACATCGCCTATCGTTTCGACATCGCCAGAATACGGGCCTGACACCATAACGTCCCCCGTCTTGAGCTTGCTCTTGCACTTCGGACAAAATGGATCGCGGAGCATACCGGTGACCGTATGCGAATACCCGCACACATAGCACACCACGGTGCGGCGCGACGGCATCGTGCGCACTCCGGATACATTCTCCATCCCGGAAGTGCGCGGCTCCGGGTGCGGCCCCGATGCCCCGGCATCTGACGGCGGCACAGAAGTCGGCACCGCGCCAGGCCGGATCACGCGCAACGGGTTTTCAGCGTGCGTCGGAGCCGCGGTTTTCTCCTGCGGCTCCGGCTCCGCACTCACGGTACGCGCGCGCGCCCGGCCGCGTTCCGCGGCGTGTTTCACCGCCTGAACGGAAGTAAAACCGTCTATTATGCCAGACTTGCGCGCGCTCATACCCTATGCGAAATGCGAATCAATCTGCCTTGAAACACGCTCTTCTGTAGAGATCAGCCTCTTCTTTGAGGATCCTGCTGCGGCGCGGCCGACTGCGGCAAAGGAGCAGGGCTTCCTCCCGGCATCCCTTCGGCGGACACGCCGGACGGATTCACCTCGGATTTGCCTATGAAAGTCACACCATCCTCCACTGTAAGCCGTTTGGCCCTTATGTCGCCATGAACACGCGCCGTACTCTTCATCTCTATCCTGTCCTTGGCCGTGATGTTGCCTTGAACAGTCCCGTTTATAGACACCGCCTCCACCGTGATGTTCCCCTTAACCACGGCCGACTTCCCGATCACCGCGACTCCGTTGCAGAAAAGATCTCCCACAAGCCTTCCATCCAGCTGTATCTGGCTGGAACACTTGATACTCCCGGTTATCTCTATATCGTCGCCTATAATCGTTTTTGATACTTTATCTGCTTCCATTTTGTTGCTCCGTTCCTCTTTTACGGTTTTTGTTTTGCAAAATCATTTTACATCATGGGAAAAATGACGGATGCTCCAGCCCCGTCGTTTCCGGCAGACCGAAAAGCAGGTTCATATTCTGCAGCGCAGAACCCGCCTGCCCCTTCATCAGATTGTCTATGTAGGAAACTATGCGCATCCTGTTCACACGCCGGTCCACACTCACCACAATATTGGTGTAGTTTGTACCCCGCACATGCATAGAGCCCACGGGTGCCGTCGATGGCAGAACACGCACAAAAACGCTGTCTTTGTAAAACTCGCGGTATACCGAAACCAGGTCTTCCTCACTCACCGGCGAAA
Organism: uncultured Verrucomicrobiota bacterium; assembly: GCA_949285835.1. GTDB lineage: Bacteria > Verrucomicrobiota > Kiritimatiellia > RFP12 > UBA3636 > CASEAR01. The sequence continues at coordinate 4,909 of CASEAR010000117.1, forward strand.
CCAAATCCGCATACAGACACGACATTATGCCGCGGCAGACCGGAACCACCTGCGCCGTAAAAGTGACCTTCACATCCTCGCCGTTCAGCAGCCTGAGCTCGCGCTCTATCTCGCACACGTGCTGGTGCCCCGCCAGCTTGTAGGCGTTCATCATTTCGTAGCGATTTGGATAATGGAACGAGGAAGACAGCTTCTTGCCGGCTCCGGATATCCCGGATTTGCAGTCGCATATCACAGAATCCGGCCTGAACAGCTTCGCCGCCGCCGCAGGCGCAAGGCCGAGAATACAGCTTATTGCAAAACATCCCGGATTACCCACTATCCTGCGCTCCGGAGTAATCTCGCGCCGGTGAAGCTCGGGAGCCCCGTATACCGACAGAGGCAGGAGCTCAGGAGAATCGTGAACCGGATTCTTTCCTATCCTCTGCGCATATTCCGCATACTCGGACGCAGAATTAAAACGGAAATCCCCGCTGTAGTCTATCACCTTTGCCCCGCGCTCAAGTTCCGCCCCGGCGCTCTTCATCCCCACTCGATCCGGCGTGGCCATAAACACAACGTCCACCGGCTCCAGAGCCTCCGCATCTTCGGGGGAATGCACAACCTTGTCGCAAAAACCGGTCAGATGCGGCCATATTTCAGAAATCGGCTTCCCGACGCTCTCCAGCGCGACCAGCGTCGTTATCTCAGCCTGAGGATGACGCAGCAGCAATTCAATTATGCCTATGCCTCCATAGCCGCTGGCGCCCACCACCTTCACCTTTATCATAACAATCGATTCCTCCGTAAACAAAACACGCGCGCCGCAAACAAGCGCACTCAAAACGCTATACTCAACCGGCCTAAATTCTGTACTGCGTCCGTCCAAATGTCAAACTATAATTAAACTCTTGATAAACGCCGCCCCGATATGCTAAAAGAAAAACATGGACATACTTCCGGCAATAGACTTGAAAGAAGGCCGCTGCGTCAGACTGAGGCAGGGACGGGCCGAGGAAACCACCGTATATTTCGAAGATCCCGTAGAGGCCGCGCTTAAGTGGCAGTCGCTTGGAGCGGTGATGCTCCATGTCGTGGATCTCACAGGCGCGTTCAACGGACGCCCGTTTCACACGGAGGTGTTCCGCAGGATTGCCGGAGACGTGGGCATTCCGTTCGAAGTCGGAGGCGGGCTCAGAACCGATGCCGATGTAGAAGAAGTGCTCGAAGCCGGAGCGTCCAGAGTCATATTGGGAACGCGCGCCGTTTCCGACATGGAGGCCGTCAGGGCGCTTGCGGCCGCATTCCATGAAAAAATAGCGGTCGGGATCGATGCACGCGGCGGGTTCGTTCAAGTCAACGGGTGGGTTGAAACAACGACCGTACCGGCCGTGACCCTCGCGAAAAAAGTAAGGGATGCCGGTGTGCGCACCATAATATACACGGACACTGCCACGGACGGGATGCTCTCCGGTTTAAACCTCAAGGCCCTTGCTGAGATTGCCGACGCGGTACCTGAAGTGTCGGTGATCGCCTCCGGGGGGGTGCGCACTTCGTCGGATGTCGCAGGCCTGCGCAATCTCCGCAGGAAAAACATCTCCGGCGTGATTATAGGCAAGGCTCTGTACGAGGGGACCGCCAATCTTTCCGAATGCATGGCAGAGGCTGCTCTGTAATGTCGCATTCTCAGAAATGGACTATCGCCGAGTGCGACTGTGATTCCGTCGCCGAGCTTTCGCGTGGGTTGAGGGTGTCGCCACTTCTCGCCAGATGCCTTGCCGCAAGAGGGCTGCTGCAAAGCGATAAAGCAAAAGAGTTTCTGCTTGCGCCTCTGTCAGCGCTGCCGCTTCCCGAATCACTTCCCGGAATTCAAACCGCCGGAGATCGGATCGTCAAGGCCGTCACGGACGGCGTCTTCATATCTGTATTCGGTGATTTCGACACAGACGGCATCACTGCCGCCGTCATCGTCCACCGCATGATTGAATTCCTCGGAGGACATTCCGGAGTTTTCTTCCCGGACAGAAAACTGGAGGGATACGGATTCTCACCGAAGGCGTTTGAACGCTGCCTGAGCAAATTCCCGGCCACCGGACTCATCGTCACCGTCGATTGCGGCATTGTAAACGCCGATACGTGCTCTCTGGCTGCGGAACGCGGTCTCTCCGTAATCGTTACCGACCACCATGAGCCCAACAACCGCATTCCCGCCGACGCCGATGCCGTCGTAGACCCACACCTGCCAGGAACGCCTGAAAAAATGCGGAACCTATGCGGCGCAGGAGTTGCCTTCACCTTGGCGCACCGTCTCGCCCGTTCCATCCCTGACGCCGTAAAACGCGCCGAAGCGGTCAAAGGACTGCTCCCTCTGGCGGCTGTCGGTACGGTCGCCGACATGGTTCCTTTAACCGGTGAAAACCGCATTATCGTAAAAAACGGACTCAAGCTCATAAACAACCGTATCTGCCCGGGAATAAATTCACTGAAAAAAACCGTCGGAATAAACGGCAAACTCTCCTCCACAAAAATAGCTTTCGCCATCGCCCCGATGATGAACGCCGCCGGAAGGATCGGCAGCCCCGACGTTGCCGCCGCGCTTCTCGAAAGCTCCTGCCCGGAGACTTCTGAAATACTTGCCGCCGTCCTTAACGATTTCAACAGAGTCAGAAGAAAACTTGAGCATGAAGCTTCCGCAAAGGCAATGGAAATGGCCGCCGCGGCACTGTCCAGACACTGCCACGCTGTGGTTCTCCACTCTCCGGACTGGCACCCGGGAATACTCGGGCTGGTGGCCTCGAGAATATCCAAAGCGCTGAATGTTCCGGCCATAGCCCTGTCGCACGAAGAAAACGGCATGCTTCACGGATCAGCGCGCATCCCGGATCATCCGAGGGCAAGCATTCTCTCCATGCTTTCAAAATGCCCCGGACTCATAGAAGAGTATGGAGGACACCGTATCGCGGCCGGGCTTTCAATAAGTCCGAAAAATCTGGAAAAATTCAAAGACGCGTTTGACGAAGCCGCAAAACTCGAATCCGAAGCGCCTTATGTGGATGAAACCGTCATTGACGCAGAAATCAAACCGGCGGATGTAACCGCCGAAATCTGTTCGGAGCTCAACATGCTGGAACCTTTCGGCATGTGCAATCCCCTGCCCGTGTTTCTTCTCAAAAACGTCACATTATCCTCCGATCCGGTCGTTCTGGGCCGACGCGCCGACACATGGAAATTCGGGTTCCGTGAGCTTGCAGCGGCAGGAATAATGTTTCACACATCTGAAAAACCGGACATGCATGCAGGCGACACCATCGACATGGCGGTTTCACTGAGTCTGGACATATACGGAGCGCCGGAATTAATAATACAATCGGCGAAGCAGGTCTCCACCTGATCTGATCAATCCGGCCTTGGCGCGCCATTGCGCACAGGACGCGGACGCACAAGCCACAACCGTACAGGACACCGGCCCACAACCGCGCCGCACAGGACGCGAATACACAAGCCGCCACCGAGAATCTCTTACGTCCACCGCAAGGCCGCTCCCCGCTCATCTGTCCGCCGCATTGGCGCGCATGTGGCATCGTGCACACACAACCGCGCCGCGCAGGATGCTGCCGCATTGGCGAACACTCACGTGGTGTCGCGCACACACAGCCGCAATGGCGGGCACGCAAGATGTCGCGCACGCGCATTACGAGAGCGGTGCGCGACATGCAAAACCGCGCTTCGTACGAACCCTCCAAGGCCCGGTACACAGTCTTGCTTCTAAAAACCCGGTTGCGGCGTTACAGCAGCCTGAAAGAATGAAGCTGCATGGGCCGGGAGTTCAGGCGCAATACAATTGAGCCGTCTTCAACCGCACACTTTATGGTTTCGCCTGTAACCAGATCCTCCAATGAAGCAGACTTGCCGGAACCTGTGTAGGGAATGCGGAGCACAAGGTCTTTCCCCTTGTACCCTTTGTATCCCACGCCGATATATTTGGACTTCCCGACCTCATACACGCGCAGTTTGACGTCCGCGTCGCCCTGCGGCACCTCGAGGCCTTCCACCGCCGGAAGGGCAAGAAAAGCCTGAGCAAAACGCCGGTGCGCATCAGCGAAGCCGCGCGCATACGTGTAAACCGTAAAGTTGATCGTAACGGCGTCTGAATAGAACCATGAAAGGAGTTCCAGTGCCATCGAGAAATCGGGGCCGCCCGGCACAATCATATTGCCTTCGTACTTCGGATTGATCACACGCGACCCGATTTCGTCGTACGACACCATATGGCTGACGGCGCACCCGTCGTGTGTCTTGAAGTACTCGAAGTACTCCGGCATATCCGCGTAGCATTTGTAGTTCACCGGCGCGAATATCTCGACGCCGGGAATGTCTTTGTACAGCTCGGGCCGTATGCCGATATCCGCACGGTTGATGCCGTTGAAAGCGCGCCCGAAATTCCCGGAATGCAAAACGTATTTGTAGTCATTGACCGTAAGTGACTTACGTATCTCGCGCTCTTTCTCATACGCCGCTCTACCGCCCTCCGGCGCCGGTTTGACAACACTTGAAACAAACGCCCAGGCCGTCAGGTCGGGCTCCACAATCCCGAACTTGTCCATATCCCAGTTGAGATAATACAACTGCATGTCCGGATTTGCACTGCGCAGATACTCGACAATTTTGGCGTGAAATGCCGCACGTTTTTCATGCCACCAGGTATCGTAGGCATCTTTGCATTCGCCGGAGGCCCATGCCGCCCACTGCTCATATCTGCCGCCGGGCAAAGGAGTGCCGGTCTCCTCCGAGAACATCTTGATGTCGTCAGCGCCGTAACTTACCGGCGTACGGTTGCACCTTATCCTCCAATGTATTCCCTTCATCTGGGGATATTTCTTCGCATACGGCATTATCTGTTTGTCCAGATAGCGCTTAAAGTCCTCCCATGTCTCGGGATGGAGGATATTGGCGCACCATCTGGCGAAGCGGTTCGGTTTGGCAGGCTTCCCATCGGAACCAATGGCGCGTGCTTCCTCCGGAAGGAGATTGGAGCCGCCCCACTCTATGCGCGGGATGTAGTCGATCCCCAGCTCCTTGGTAGCCTCCAAATACCGCAGATGCTGGGACTTCAGCCCGGGATACGGCGGAGCCGCCTTTTTGCCCTCGCGTAATCCCGATGCACCCAGTAGTCGCGAGGATCTATCTGCATGGTGTCGTACCCATCGATGGCCTCTCCATAATTGGCGAACGCCCACTTCAGGATAAGCGGAGAGATGGCGGAATATCCCATAAGCTTTGAATAGCGGATAATGTCCTCCGGATCGTGATCCGGCTGCCGTTCCCAGTCGAGAGCGAGCGTCCTCTGCCGTGCGCCCTCAGGCCTGCGGATTACCGGCGCATTTTTGACGGCATCAATCTCGTACAGCTTCATGGAAGCGACGGCGGGTCCGCCCTGCCACATCGCATAATACATTCCGGGCCGCATCTTGTTCATGAAATAAACCCAGAATCCGTTTTCAGACGACGCGCTGCCGGTTCCGCCGGAGCCAACGGTTTTCCCGTCCATGGGAACAATAGTGTCAAACCACTCCCACTTCCCGCTCAGCGGCCAATCATCATACACATCCCCGGGGCCAACCCCGTTTTTCCACCCAATGTCGGAATAATTCTGACCGACCTGTACCTCCACAGGACAGAACCTCGGCTTGTCCTCCGGATACTCAATCCTGAGCAGATACATGCCGTGCTCCTTCAATTTGCCCCTGCCGATACGGTACGCGAACCATCCGTACCCACCCGTGCGTGCCCGCTTTCCGAGAATGGATTCGACATCGGATCTGTAGAACGCGCCGGGAGTCATGCGCGCCGCACGGTTGTCATATCCGCCCTGCATGAACGGATGGACTTCTTTTTCCGGCGGGACAGAGCAATCGATCACATCCACGAGCTTCAGTTTCCCGTAGGGAGTGTCTTCGTACGTATCCTTCAGCTCCGGAAGACACAAACTGTCGCGCGCCGAAAAATTCAGCTTGTCAAATACGCGCCCCGAACAATACAGAGGCGCTCCATCGCTCCCGTAAACCGTAAACGAAATACGGAAACGTCCGCTGAAATAAACGCTGCGGGAGTCCTCCCCGTTAAAATTCACAAGGAACTCCCCTGCGCCGCCGGACGCCTTGACAGGAGCGTTGCCACCGCTGATTTTCACGCCGAGCATATCCTCGACGATGTATCCGGCATCGGCCCCGCCCGCATTTACAATTTCCTCCGGGAACCGGACGCGAATGCCGAAAGGCATCCCGCGGATGGCATCGCTCATGTCAAAACTTCCGCAAGGCGCGCCTTCCGCGGTTCCGGCTTTGGAAAAGAGCGTCTCGTAAGGATCAGCGGACAATTGGAACAGCCCTTTGACAAGGCCGCTCTTGCTGCCGATAAACGTTAAATTCCCTCCCCATATCCGCACGGCGATGGAGTTCGTCTCCCCGGGCCGAATAAGCTCCGGCGGTACGATGTACTCCCTCTGCATCATGTTGTCGTATTTGTATTCGCTTGAAATACCGCCGATTCGAACACCGTTGAACCAGACCTCGTCATCCGACTGAATACTGCCCAGACTGAGCTTAAGCGGGACGCCGCGCACCGCGTCCGGCAAAAACACTCCGCACCGGTACCATCCCCATCCATAGTGATCGTACCCCTGGGCTTCCCAGCTGTTCCCGGACGATATGACATCCCATCCGGCGTCATTGAAGTCCTTTGCAAACCACTTGCCTGCGACGCCCTTCTCTCCAGGATCCGTCGCAAATTTCCATGCTCCGTTCAGAGAAACGGACAGGACACGGCGGCTCCACATGCTGTCGGAAAACGGCAGGCGCACGGCCTTGAAGTCCTTAAACTCCACCGTCGCGTCCGGCTGCCCGTCCACAGACCGGAACCCGATTCCCGCAACGCTCGAAAAAGTACGCAGGCCGAACGCGCTCATCGGAAGCACCACCAGGTTCCACCGCCCTCCTGCCGCACTGAAACCCGCCTGATAGGTTCCCGCAGTACGCCCCCTTACAAGAAGGTGGAATGTCATACGGATGTCTTTGTCCGGACGGCACATAAAGACGACGTTTTCAGCTTTCGCCCTGGCCCAGGCGGCGCCCGCTGCCGCTGTGCCGCCGTCAATGAGAATCCTCACTGTGGTGAACGCCGGTCGTATGTCCCCGGTCTTTATGAGCAGCGTCCTGTCAACCCCAGTCCCTTTTATTTCAAACGGCTCATTCTTGCCGTCTTCTGGCAGCTCTGTATTCCACAAAGCGGTATTTTTGTCGTCCAGACACGGAATGTCCACTTCCACCCGATCCACAGCTTTAAACGCGGCATCGGGACTCCAGGACGCGCTGCCGCGCCCGAAAACATCCGCCCCGGATCGAACCGCATCAGCAAAGGCAAAGCAGTTCCCGTACACGATGCATGAAATCATCAGGGTTTTCAAAACTGTTTTGTACATATACAGCCCATCTTTCTGTTTATTTCAGCCTATGTCAGAGCAATAAAATCACTTGAGAATCAGTCTGCCCATGCATGCAGGGGAGTTGTGCGGATTCCCAACTATTACCGGGAACCAGTTCTGCTGCACGAAGTTCCGCTTGCCGGAGGGCTGCATGTCGTGATCATAGCGCACAAAATTCGCACGCAGTTCCATCCCGGAGGAAAATTGGCTGGCGCCCCTGCGTTTTACCACGAATTTAGCCGGAATTGCCATTTCTGCGCACCATCCGGCGGAATTAGTCGAGGCGGCGGTGACAAGCCCTTCCATATCCCATTCGAGGAAGCCCCAGCAATCCCTCGACCGGATCGGCTCCAGCACCCTTCCGTCGGGGCCGCTGCTCACATCCGCGCTGTAAACGTAGATTTTGTCCAAATTCTCTCCGGACGGAGCAGTCTGTATCTCGATGAACTGTCTGGAGTCTCCCGTCCCGTCTATGAATATCTCACAGACGTCCTCGTTGTGCAGGTCTTCGTCATGCCCTCTGGTTCGCGTGCAGAAAACGTCGTTGTCTGTACAGACGAACGCCACATACAGGAAGTCCGGGCTCCACTTCAATCGGATACGCGTATCCTTCCCCTCCAGATTTGTGCTTTCAGCTTTCAACGGCTTGCCTTGCACAGAGAACTGATCGTACCTGCGTCATTCCATTCTGCATCGGAAACAATACCGTCTATTACGGGAACAGTCACCGCCGCTGGCACGCAGACGGACGGCGCGCCGTCCCCTAACACACTGACTGCAGCCAAAAACGCCAGACACAACGTCAACAGCTTTGAAATATATGCATGCATAATTATCATTTTCCATCCGGACGGCATTGAATCACCTCGTCACACTGCCAAACACCACCGCGAGACCGCACCGGCACACCCTCCGGCAAAAAGAGGAAAACAGCGCACCCTCCGCAGACATCTGCTGCTTTGCATCGCTTCAGTCTCTGAAAACCTTCCGTAAAACTACCTTACACGGATAAGCGTCTGATTTTCCATCCCGCTGGATACTATCATGATGCCTCCGCCGGTAAAGTGGCTGTCTTCAAACTCGACCCCGCTGCCGATGCTCCCGTATACCCCCGCGGGCTGCAGTACGCCGCCTATTGTCAGAGTGTCAGCAGTCACTTCGACTCCGTCGGAAATCTCTATTTTACCGGAACCGTTCTGCCCGTCCGCGACGGAGAACCGAGCTGACGCGCTGGCACAATCCTGAACGAGAAGCCGCAGAAGCGCTCCTTCCCGCACTTCAGCATTTCCAAGCCCCAGAGCTCCGGGGGACTGCGCCTCGACTGTGCCAAAATCCACGACAACTCCGCCGGAAAAATCATTTTCGCCGGAAATAAACACCGCTCCAGATCCCGTCTTGTGCAGCCCACCAACGCCCGATATCATTCCGGAAAGAACGACTCCCGCGCCGTCGGTTTTCTGGCTCAGCACATTCAAATCGCCGTTCAGCTCTATGCTCCCTGAAAAAGTGGAGTTCTTTGCGCCCTGTTCATCCGACCCCAAAAGCAAGACGCCGCCAGCCCCGCCGGAAACGACAATGTTATTTTTCGTCGTTGTTGCACTCCCAATTGAGATGACAGCGGCCGGACCGCCATCTTCTGATCCCAAATATATAATGTTGCCCGCATCGCCGAATGCACTATTGTTGAATTTCATAGTGCCGGACAACACTCGGACGTCCCCAACGAACTTGTTATTGCCGGTTAAATTAATTGAAGCCACATCATAGTCGGTATAGACATTCCTGACGGTTATGCAGCCCTTCCCGCCTATCGAAGAGGACATGCTTATTGAATAGGTTCCTGCGGACGTCCCCGTGTTGACAAGCAACAGGTCGTCTCTGAGTTCCACGCTTCCAGAACTCACCCCCAATCTTGAATTGACTCTTGTGGCTCCGTTGCTTATTACCGCATATCCGGGGCCTCCTCCGTCAAAGTCCAGAATAAGAAGCTGATCGTTAAGCTTCAGCTCTCTTGTTTGATTGTCGCTGCCGTCGTAAAAGAGATACATGCCAAGCGTTGTTTCCTCCACAAGGGTCGCTACTCCGCCGGTAGTAAACTCGGCAACGGCCCCCTGTGAATTAGGAATGCCGTTACCGTTCCATCCCGGATCCCCGTCAGAATTCCAGTCCGCGCTTTTGCCGGACCATACAGATCCATGGCAGAAACCGCCGATAAACATGCACGAAACAAACAAACAAACAAAACATATTCGCTGCCGCACGCCTGCCACACAAATTCATATCCGCCTCCGTACATAAACCACGCCGTACAAAGCCAACCCTCATACGGTCATCGGAAGACCCTGCCCGATTGTTGGAGCTGATTCTAATACTCACCCGGCTAAATCCGCAAGAATAAAATTGACAAGAACCGCTACGTTGTTTCGTTTCTTCAGACACATGAACAGGCACGCCACGGCATCAAACGGGACAGCACACTTTTCAATCGTCTGGCCAACAACATGTTTGGTTTGACTTGCTTTCGCAAATTATATAGACTGAGTAGGCAAGAGCGGCCGGAAATGCGAATTGTGCACGCGGAAACGTGAGAGCGCAGCCGGCGGCAGCAGAATGGAAAAAGTCGATGCAAAACAACAACTGCCTTGAGGCCGAATATTCCGCGGGATCGCTGAAGCTCTACCGAATCAAAAGAAACGCAGCCGGAGTGGAACCGTACATCGCGACAACGCCGCAATCCCGGGCGATTTGCAACGACCCTCGCGTATGCGGCGTGAATTACACCAAACTCCTTCGCCACACCTGCACGGACGTCCTGAAGGCCTTCCCCGGCCTGATGACGGAGCACGAAGCCGTCGTGGTGAACATCCTGCGCGGGGGGTTGAACTTCGGTCTCAGAGACGCGCTTGCGGAAGCCTTCGGATGGAACACGCATACCACATGCTTCATGAGCGCACAGAGAGCGCGTGACGCGTCTTCCCCAGATGCCTGGCACATTACCGAAAACGACTACAAGAAAGTGTATTTCCCGCCTGTTGCCTCATTTGCCGTCGGCGATGTTGTTGCCACGGGAACAAGCCTCAGATACGGGCTTAATGAGCTTCTCGCCGCGGCGCACACCCAGCGGACGGACGTGCGCAACCTCATATTTTTCACTTACGGCGGCATTAAGGCCGAGGAAATCCTCGCAGAACTCGATTCGAGATGCCGGAAAGAATTTCCCCACTACGGCAGGACACTGCTCATATATCTTGAGGGCTGCTTCACTGTGGCGCAGGCGGATACGCCGCTTTCCGTGAGACTGACGGGCACCGATCTGCTGCGGTACAATGCGCTCATGGCGCCGGAATTCATTGAATCGCAATATGAAGACCCGGCGTATCCCATTGAAAGATGCGTAATATACGATGCGGGATCTCGCGCGTTCTGGATGCATGACTACATAGAGGACGTCATAGGCTACTGGAAGGAAAACCTGCAGTTCGCCGAGCGAGGAATTACCTTCAGAGAACTAGCGCTCGAACGCTTTCCCGGACTGGATCTGAAACGATTCGGAGATGTGGACTTGAAAGCTCTGGCACTGCGGCAGATATCCCGCATGGAAAAATTGGCAAAAGGGAATGACTATGAAAAACTCCGGCAGTGACCACGATTTTGCGCTCACAAACGTGGCTGACGATCAGAAACGCGGGTTCTGGTCGATGTTCGTAATAATGATGGGGTTCACTTTTTTCTCCGCAAGCATGCTCGCCGGAGGAAAACTCGGCAACGGGATGTCCTTCAGCGGCTTCATCACGGCCGTAATTGCCGGCAACGTGATTCTCGGCATTTACACCTCTCTGCTTGCCCACATCTCCTCCAGAACAGGCCTCTCCGTGCATCTGCTTTCCGGGTACTCGTTCGGAGAGTACGGGAGAATTCTCCCGGACGCATTGCTGATTTTTACGCAGGTCGGATGGTTCGGTGTAGGCGTTGCAATGTTCGCCATACCCACGGCGATGGCGATCATGGAGATTCCCTCTCTGAGCGGCTCGTGGATGCTCTCGGGCCCCGTTACGCAAATTTCATTTGACGGGGTTCAGATACCTTCGCGTCTTTTGTGGACTCTGGTTTTGTGCGCCGGCCTCTTAATGACGTCCACGGCGTACTGGGGCATCAGAGCGCTGTCGGCCATCAGTTTCGTGGCTGTGCCCGCCATCGCCGTGTTCGGATGCTATTCGGCTGTGCGGGCGATGTTTTTCGACGCCGTCCCGCAGGAAATAGCCGCCAAGGCTGCAAACCCGGACGCTATCACAAACGGATGGTCTGTAATGAAGAGTTTCATACCGTCCGGCGCCGCCAAACTTACCATGGCGCAGGCCGTGTCAATTGCAATCGGCTCGTTTATTTCGGGTGGATCATGCACTCCGGACTTCGCCCGGTTCTCAAAGAATTCCAAAATCGCGGTGTCCACGACGGCGCTTGCATTTTTTATCGGCAATTCGCTCATGTTTTTCTTCGGCGCCGCCGGGGCCATGGTCTACGGACAGTCCGACATATCTCTCGTTCTTAAACTCCAGGGGCTCCTGCTTCCCGCCGTTGTCGTTCTCGGACTCAACATCTGGACGACGAACGACAATGCGCTCTACACATCCGGTCTCGGGTTGTCCAACCTTACAAAACTCCCGAAGAAATACCTTGTGCTCTTCAACGGCGCAATCGGGACGCTGGCGGCCGTATGGCTTTACGACAATTTTGTGGGGTGGCTGAATTTCCTCAACTCGTGCATACCTCCCATCGGGGCAATACTCATAGCAGACTACTTCATTGTCCGCCGCGGCAAGTATGAAAACATTTCAGCTCCGAAATTCAGGTCTGTTTCGCCTTTCGCAGTCATAGGCTGGGCGGCAGGCTCCGCAGTCGGACTTCTCGCGATGAAATTCGAATGCATGAACGTGGGACTTCCCGCCGTAAACGCCATGATTGCAACTATCGTGGTTTACCTTGCGGGGACATTCGCCTCATCGCCGGGAAAAGGTGCGCGCGCGTAAAACGTCAGTGCGGCGCGTTCCTTGCGGCGGCCGGCGTAATTTGCACGATGCCGCTAAAAAGCCGTCGCGCACGGATTGCGCTTTGATGTACAATGTCGCCCGCGTGACCGCCCGGCGGCAGAGTGGAGTTTCCGTTCAGGCCGCCGCTGACGGCGGAGGGCAGCGCGTTCGGAAGGTCAGTATATGGACGAGTTTATCGACAGCTTGTTCGAGGAGGACAAGGGCGGCGGCCCGCGTACGACCGCCAGACTGCCGCTTGCGGCACGCATGCGGCCGGCCACGCTCGATGAAATTGTCGGCCAGGATCACATCCTTGGCCGTGGAAAGCTCCTGCGCCGCGTAATCGAAGCAGACAGGCTGTCAAGCATCATACTCTACGGGCCGCCGGGATGCGGGAAGACCTCGATCGCCGAAGTAATCGCCAGAACAACAAAACGCCGATTCCAGAGGGCAAGCGGGGTTCTCTCCAATGTTTCCGCCCTGAGAAGCATAATGGAAACGGCCAAACGGCTTGCTCCAGAACAGGGCACCATACTGTTCATCGATGAAATACACCGTTTCAACAAATCCCAGCAGGACGTCCTCCTTCCATATGTTGAGGACGGAAGCGTAACGCTGATCGGCGCCACCACGCACAATCCGCAATTCTTCATAAACACCCCTCTCACGTCGCGTTCGCTGGTTTTTGAACTCCATGCCGTCGATGAGGACAGCATCTTCAGTCTGCTGCGCAGAGCCGTCGAGGATCCTCGTAACGGCTACGGACAGGACAACGTAGATGCGGACAGCGACGCCCTGCGCCACATAGCCAGAATATGTGAAGGGGACGCACGAAAGGCTCTTTCGTCGCTGGAAATTGCAGTGCTCAGCACCCCGCCGGACGCCGGCGGCGTCCGGCGCATCACTGTCGAAGCGGCGCAGGAATGCGTGCAGCGGCGCATCGTGACGTACGATCATGACGAGGAAGGACACTACAACACCATATCCGCTTTCATAAAATCGATACGCGGATCAAATCCAGACGCTGCAGTCTACTGGCTCGCAAAAATGCTTGAAGCCGGAGAAGACCCGCGCTTTATCGCGAGAAGGCTCATAATCGCCGCGTCCGAAGACATAGGCAACGCCGACCCGCGCGCACTGAGCGTGGCAGTGGCAGCAATGCAGGCGGTCGATTTCGTCGGCATGCCGGAAGCCTCGCTCAACCTTTCGCAGGCTACCACATATCTGGCCACAGCCCCAAAAAGCAACGCATCGTGCGCCGCCATATCGGAAGCCTCTTCCGACGTGCGGAACGGGCGCATAATGGAGGTGCCTGAACATCTTCGCAATGTCCACGTCAAATCCGTGGACAAGGAAAAGCCGCAGGAATACAAGTACCCGCATTCATTCGAGGGAAATTTTGTAAAGCAGGATTATATGCCGGAAAACCGGATATACTACAAACCCACGCACAACGGATACGAGGATACAATATCAAAACGGCTTGAAAGGTGGCGTTCCGGAGGCGCCGGATCCGAAACCGAAAAATGATACCTCTGCTGGATAATTTTGCCCCGGGATGCGTATCCGGTGAGAAACTCTCCGGGCTGCTGTTCCCGCACGCCGGACGCTACTCCATCCCCGACGTCCCCGGAGCCGGCGGCGCGTTCCTGTGCGCGGCGACGCTTTCCGTCCCGGGAGCTTCGTGCCTTGTCGCCGTGCTCCCGGGGCCAAACGAACTGAATTCGTTTCTCGCAGACACAGACTGTTTTATGCCGGACGCCGTATACGCTTTCCCCATGACGAACCCGGCAGGCGACGATCCCCGATCCGTCGCCATGTGCCTGAATACGGCGGAAAAACTCGTAAATGGTTCCGACCGCCCGTTCCTTGTGGCGACTTGCGTTCATGCTCTTGCCAGACCTCTTCCGGACACAGGCCTGACAGAGGAATTGTCGCTGAAACTCCGCACCGGCAAAGATATGGATCCGGCCGACCTCATCGATTGGCTGTCCGATTCCGGTTACCGCCGCGGCGAAGAAGTGTATGAACGGATCATGTTCGCTGTCAAGGGAGGAATCGTCGACGTATGGCCTTCCGCCGCGGACGGCCCCGTGCGCATCGAATTCTTCGGCGACACCGTCGAATCAATACGTCTGTTCGATACCGCCACCCAGCGCTCCGTACGCAAAATCAATGAAATCTCACTGACGCCGGCAGTTATACCAGATGAAAAGAAAATCCGCTTTGCCGATGCAGTTCCGTCCGGCGCGGCAGTCTTGTGGATCGATTACTGGGCCGGATCCGACTCCATAAGGGCTAATTCGGTCTGCCCGGAAGCTTCGGGTGCATGCGAAACGCTGGAGCGCCGGAACGACCTCACGCAGATATTCTGCGGGGATCCGCCGCCCGCCGGGGCGGCGTCGCTGCCGCAGCTGATCTTTGAAACACCGTTTCCAAACGCAGGGGAACGCATACCGGATCTGGACGTTGTCGTATCCAGACGGACAAAACTGCTCCGGGAATTGTCAGAAAAGGCAAAGCGCGGCGAAATTATCGTGAATATCTGCCTGGACACATCCGGTTCCGCCGATCATTTCAAGGCCGAAGCCGGCCCAGGAACGCCGCTCCATGTACACCTTGCGCCTGTTTCGGGCGGATTCGTGTTTAAGCCGCCGGGTAAGCCCGACGTAGTTTTTCTGTCTCAGGCAGAACTCTACGGAAGTGCAAAGCGCTCGAGAACGCGTCTTCGCGACCGCCCGGGCACTCTCGATATCACGATCCCGGACGCAGTCTCCCCCACAGACGCTTTCGCTCCGTTCACCCTGGAACATATCGAACCGGGAGATCTGGTTGTACATGCCGAACACGGCATCGGAAAATACGTCGGGATGTCGGAAATGATTTTCGACGGGAAACGCTCCGAAGTCATCTGCATAGAATATGCCGGACATTCCAAACTCTACGTCCCCCCGTCCAAAGCGCATCTTGTCTCCAGATACACCGGCACGGAAAACACTCCGGTCAAACCCCATTCCCTCGGCGGCAAACGCTGGAACGCCGAGAAGGAATCCGCCGCCGCCGCCATCAGGGATCTGGCGGCGCAGATGCTCCGTACGCAGGCGATCCGTATGAACACCCCCGGATTCGCATTTTCCAGAGAAACGCCGTGGCTTTCGGACTTCGAGGCGTCTTTCCCCCATACGGAGACCGAGGGGCAGCTTGAGTGCATCGCCCGAGTCAAAGAGGACATGATATCTTCTCACCCGATGGACCGGCTCATATGCGGCGACGCCGGTTACGGCAAAACCGAAATCGCAATGCGTGCGGCGTTCATCTGCGCAATGCAGGGAAAACAGGTCGCTGTTCTCGCCCCGACGACGGTCCTGGCGCAGCAACATTACGAAACATTCAGGGAACGGATGGCGGAATACCCTTTGAACATAGCCGTACACTCGCGTTTCTGCTCTCAGGCGGAGAGGAAGCGCACCATCGACGGAATGGCTGACGGCTCCGTGGATATCGTCATAGGCACGCACGGCATCCTCCGTCCGGACGTTGTCTTCAAAGATCTCGGCCTCGTCATAATAGACGAAGAACAGCGCTTCGGCGTACGGGACAAGGAACATTTCAAATCCGTCAGAGCCCTCGTCGACGTGCTGACTCTGTCCGCCACCCCTATCCCCCGGACCCTGTATCTGGGATTGACCGGGGCGCGCGATTTGAGCGTATTGAAAACGCCGCCGCGCGAACGCGTCGCCACAGAAACAAAAATCGTAAGAAGGACAGACCGAGTCATCGTGAACGCCGTGCGCACAGAGCTCGAGCGGGGCGGTCAAGTCTTCTACCTGCACAACAGGGTCATGTCTATGGAACTCGTATTCCGCCACCTTTCGGATATCCTTCCGGAAGCCCGGATATGCATGGCTCACGGGAAAATGCCGCCGACGCAAATCGAGAAGATAACTCACGATTTTGCAAATGGAAAATACGACGTCCTCGTATCCACCACAATTATCGAAAACGGCATCGACATACCGCGCGCCAACACGATAATCATATACCGCGCGGACAGGTTCGGCATTTCAGACCTATACCAGCTGCGCGGCAGAGTTGGCCGAGGAGCCGTAAAAGCATTCGCCTTCCTCATGATCCCGGACGGCGGCATCATAGACTCCGATGCGCGCAAAAGTCTGGCCGCCCTGAGGCAGAATTCCGACCTTGGAGCCGGACTGAACCTCGCTATGCGCGACCTCGGAATACGCGGAGCCGGAAATTTACTCGGGGCCGAACAGAGCGGACACATCGCGGCCATAGGCTTCAGCCTCTACTGTCAGCTTCTCAGGGCGGCCGTCGCAAAAATGAGCGGCCAGGCGCCTCCGCTCATCGTGGATGTGGACGTCAATCTGCCGTTCCTCGACATGAGCCCGTCGTCGGCCAATGCGCAGAACGGCGCGTCACTCCCATACCGGTATATCGACGAAGATTCCCGCAGGATAGCTTTCCACAGGCGTCTGGCGGAATGTTCCTCCGAAAAAGAACTCGAAGACCTGTACGGCGACATCACAGACCGATTCGGCAAAATGCCGGACCAGACGCGCCGGCTGTTCGATGTAATGCGCTGCCGCATATTGTCGGCAATGCGCGGCATAACGCGCATTGATATGCGAGAACACGAACTCTGCATATACATAAACCGCATACCATACCGGCTTCCAAATGGGAAACTTCCCCGCCCAGCAGGAAAAACCGCAGACGAACTCCTGCGCTCCATCACCAACATCATCCGATCCTTCCCCGCTTCCCGTGAATAACACCCAACACGACAGGACATACATGGATAATCTCACTCTGGTCAAATGGTCTCTGCTGCTCATGTCAGCGTTTATACAAGGTTTGTCCAAAGGCGGCATACCGGGAATTGCCATTCTTGCCATCCCGGTTGTCGCACTTATAGTTCCCGGCAAGGAAGCCACCGGGCTTATTCTCCCGATGCTGATCGCCGGAGACGTCATGGCTCTGGCAATCTGGAGGAAAAACTGCGACCGCAAATCCCTTCTCAGAGCGCTCCCGTGGGCCGTCGCCGGTATCCTGACGGGATGGTACGCCCTCGAACACATATCCGACACGTATATGAATCCGCTCATCGGCGCCATAATCCTCGCGATCCTGCTTCTCCAGCGCCAAGAGAAGAAACTCGGGGGGAAAGCGGTGTCCGGAGGCCGAGTTTTTCCGGCATTCATGGGTTTTCTGGGCGGCATAACAACTATGCTCGCCAACGCGGCCGGCCCTGTAATTTCCGCATATCTGCTCTCGATGCGACTTCCCAAAAACCTTTTCATGGGGACGTGCGCATGGTTCTTCTTTATCATCAACTGGATAAAGGTTCCGTTCATGGTCGACTTGAACATGATCACTCCCGCAAGCCTCTCCGTAAACGCCAGAATGCTCCCCGCGCTTATCGCCGGCGTCGCCGCCGGAGCGCTTTTTGCGAAGAAGATAAACCAAAAGGTTTTCACCGCCATAGTCACCTTCCTCACATTCATCGCCGGCGTACGCCTCATCCTGACAGCCTTCGGAATATGACGCATCCCCGGCAATCCGCTCCGTAATATGCGTGCAGCGCAGGTCACGACATATCCCTAATGAAATTCCCGATGCCGCGGCGCGGTCATGCACTCTGACACGCTGACCGGCCGAACAAAATCAGAGAAGCCGCCGGTTTCAAACCGGATAACGTAAATTTCCCGGTACTGCGCCGCAGTGAAAACCGCATAACAAAACGAAATCCCTCCGGACACGGCTGCAATACAAGCGCAAATGCACGCGGCTGCAATACAGACGCGCAAGTGCATGTGTCCGGCTGTGAGGGAGCGCAAGACTGAACCGCCGCCTCGCAATCGCCGGGCTTGACGCGTCGCGCAGCGTTAAAGCTCAGCCCGCGGCACGCGCGCAGCGTCCGCAGCCGGACACCCGGAACTAACGCGAAGTGAAAAAGTCTGTGAGAACCGCGCGTCCACCCGAAACGCAATCTCCGATTCCGGAATACCCGGGCTTCCAGCGGCCTGGCATAAAGCGCCCTCCGCCCCAAAAAAGCAGCACGTGACATTCCCGGAAGAGAACGTCACGCACATAGGATTCCGCACACGAAGCGGATGCCGCAACTACGGCACGAGAATCAGCCTGCCCCATCCGGACCGGTCGCTGGAGTTGCGGGCTCCGCCGTTCCACATGAGCTGTGTGTGCCGCTGCGTGTTCATGTCCGCATTGTCTATCCCAATGTCAAACAGAATCTCATCGCCGGCTTTCGGCTTGATTCCAAGAAAACTCCATGGGATCGCGGCTTCCAGCACGTACCCGTCTCCGGACGTGTTCTCAGACGCCGACAACTTTATGTTCGGCTGTTTCGGAACATTCGGGACAAAAAACTCTGGAGTCCTGCCCGCGCCGAGAAGAATCTGCCTATCCGAGAACAACATCGGGCCGGGAACATCGATTTTTTCCGTTCCCAGGAACAATTCGACGCAATCGCCGTTCCAGATGGATTTCCCGCTTTGTCCGTTGCACATCGGGGTACGATCCGTTACAGACACGTGAATGTAGAGCGACTCGTCGTCCCATGCCGTCTTGAAGGAAGCTTCCAAGCCATCGGCCGATTTGCCGGAAACTATCCTGTCTGCGCCAATCCTTTCCGGCGGGCGGAGAGGATATCCATCCTGGCGTCCGTCCACTTCCATCTTGCCCACAGGACGTCCTGCGGAAACTTTCTTCACCCCGCCCGTTCCTCCGGAAACGAACCTCGGATCGTCTATCGCATACGGCTTCGCTCCGCACAGCCAGACTCCGTAAACGCCCGCGTTCGTTTTCAGCATCTCGTCGATCATATCCGCGTACGGCCTGTCGGCAACGCTGAACAATCCTGTATTGTTGCGCTCTCCGTTCATTCCTTCGAAGAATCTGCCCGTGGCGGCCTGGTCTATAAGCGTGAACCACTCCACGCCGACGACAAACCCCGTTGCCGCCGCATTTTCGACGTAGTTCCTGTACGCCTTTCCGCGCTCCCGCTGAGTCTTCATATCCAAACCGGACGGTCCTGCGTTGCTCTCCGCGGCGGACGTGTAGTAAAACTCGCTCCAGAACTGCGGTCTGCCTCCGGTCCACCTGTAAATCCGGCCGATGAACTCGTTGTCCACGGCCATCGTGTAGTAATTCACGCTTATTACGTCCATGTACTTTCCGGCCACCCGGCACAATATCTCATTGTTCGCGGTTCCCGGCTGCCACCTGTTGCCGATAAGCATGTGATTTGGATCGTATTTCCTGAAAGTCTCCGTGATCACGGAGTAGTACTTGTCCAGAAAGAACTCCGTAAACCCGGTCATGTCGGCAAAAGCTTCCCGCGTGCTGACCGGGAGCGCGGTTTTCTCCAATTCATCAAATGAAGATGCGCTTGTCCCCCATGCCCGATTCACCGAAGCAATATCGCCGTACTTCTCCTTCAATTTTTCAACCAGCTTGCGCTTGCACGCATAAGACCCGTCAAGAGCCGGGATCGCGCGCGGAATGTCCTCAAGACCCTGCTCATTGGCAAGGAAGTACCCGATGAGAAGAGGATCCTCCGCGTTCTTCGCCACCCCGCCGCTCATGGCTTTGTCAATCTCAGCCGGAGTCGCGGGATCAAACGGATCGAACATGCCGCGCACAGTCGGAATATTCCTGACTTTTCCATAGGAAAGCGACCTTACATACGGGAAGGAAAGCTCCTTCACCGCCTCCGGCACGGGAGAAAACGCGCCGACGGAATTGAAGCCGAACGAACGGACCCTGCCGACCATGCGCTCAGCTTCGGCGTTGTCGTAAAACGAACCGCGCTTCCTCACCACATTGGCTTTGTAGAAAGACACGGCGCGCGTGTTCCACCAGTCTCCCGGCTTGTCCTTCCAGGCAGAAAGGAAAGCGCCGTTCCTCGGCGGAAGCCATTCGAACGCGCCCTCCCTCCCGGAAATATCGGTAAAATCGTCGCTCGGAGCAAATCCGCAGATTCCAAGATGGAAAAACGGAAGCCCTTCCGGATCGACAAGTATCCACACTTCTTTTCCGTTCAGAAGATGTTTTTCAACATGGAAAAACCCGGTCTTCTTCAAATCAGGAAGGCCGGCGATACCCGTGCGGCCGCCGTATCTGCCGAATGCCGCACCGCCGGAAAGTTTGCTGAACTCTCCGGCCAGCTTAGAATAATATTCGTCCTCACCGGCGGCATCGGCCTTCAATTCCGATTCTTCCGCTATTTTTCCGGGAAACGTCTTTGCCGTCTGCCCGAACTCATCCAGCAGCTTGACCTGTTTGTACCCGGTGTTGTCCAGAGCAAACTTCATTTCCATCTCCTGTCTTGCGCTGTTATATGGTACTGAGAACGAAGTCCAGAAGATATTCCATCCCCATTCCCTGTTGTCCTGCACCTCGACATATGTGTCCGGAGGAAGGTCAAACACCAGTTTGGAGCCATTGGCATCTGCTAGGCCGAATCTGCGCCCGTGCCCTTGAAATACTTTGCCCCTTTCCGCCTTGTTCTGGGGGAACCCGCCCCCGTTGGAATCGACTTCCCAGCTGCCGCCGTCTCTGTAGCTGAACGGGACGAACATGCCGTGAAGCCATCCAGTCATTCCTTCCGGCGCCTTGACAAATTTCAGCTTAACGGAACCTGACCCCAGCGACGCATTCAGCACCCCCCCGCCTGAGTATTTTATCGTGGCGGAAGAGCCGTTCACCTCGGCGTCAAGCGGTTTTATGCGCCCGCCAGACCCCGATATCATTATTTCCGGGTATGAAAACGTGAACTTGCCCATGCCTCCCGCGTCAAAGACCACTCCGCTTCCTGACAAATGCGCGCTGAGCGACGGCACATTGCTCTTTGCCCCTGCGCCCGGGGAAGCATAAAGCTCTTTTTCCGCCCTCTTCGTTATGCCGTCAAGCGCGTCCGGCTTGCTGTCGAAAGATACCGTCACGAACCTCTTGTCCTTGTTAAACGGAGTCGTAACGCTCAGCCCGAACGTGTTCCAATTCCACTCACGATAGTCCTGAAGTTCCACCCATGCAAAGCTTTCCGGGAATCTCAAACATATCCTTCCCGTGGACTTTCCGTAAAACTCCACATCGTTACCGTGCCCCTGAAACAGCTTCGGCCCGCCGTTCTTTTCTGGGAAGCCGCCTTCTCTGCCGCCTATGCGCCATGTGCCGCCGTCATGAAAATTCAGCGGTACAAGCGTATCAAACCTGTAACTCTTGACGATACCGTCCGCTCCGGAAAAAGATACCGCAAAATACCCGTCGCAGACCGACACCCTGGCGGAAACCCCGGAAGGATAAACGAGTTCCGCTATAAGCTTTCCGTCCACGGATGTTTTTTTCACGCTCTCCGGCTTAACGTCATTTTTCCCGCCGGAATATGCAAGCAGCGGATACGACACAGTCAGACCGCTGCTGCCGCCGGTCGAGATGCAGACTCCCCCGTCGGACAGCTCAGCCGACGAACCCGCGCCGTATACACCCGACGGCGCCGCCCAAACCGCGATGCCAAGTAAAAAAACGGCGGCCGCATTTAGATTCTTCATCGTAAGTCTCCAGTTTTGAATTTACCTCTCGGCACTCCTGCGGCGGCATGAGACGCCTCCGCCCTCTGCGAAGCTCCATCATGAAAGCATTGTATGACCCATACCATGCAAAAGTCAACGCGATAAACTTGAAAAAAACAACTGTAATAACGCTTTTATTTCGCCAACATCTGATAGTTCCGCACTTCCTGTGCACAACAAGCCATTTGTTGCACAGGCATCCGCACTGTACGCCGGTAAACCGGTCCGGGGCGGCTGAAATTTCAAACGCTTGCCCAAACGAACCGCATCAAACGCGAGAGCCGAATTGAGCGGACAAACCGAATCAAAATGCGGCGGAGTCAGGTCCATGCCGTGCGGCTGCCGCCGTTTCAACCACTTACCCAAGTGAACCGCATTCCCTCCGGGGATTTTGCTTTACGGCAGTTTCCAAAGACTTTTCGGCGGCGAAAATAAAAGCCCGTTCCTTTGCCCTTGTAACGGCTGTGTAAAACAAAGACCTGACGAGAAGCGGATTCGACGCATCAGGCGTAAGAACGACCAGCACATTTGAAAACTGCGAGCCCTGGCTCTTATGCACAGTTACGGCGTATGCCGGCGAAAACTTCGGCAGGCGGCTGACGGCCACGGCTTCAGGGCTTCCGCCGCAATTGAACACCGCATAGAGTTTCCCATCGTCCGTATTTCTCATCACAACGCCCATGTCGCCGTTTTTCATCTCCGTCCCTGCGCATGACTCATCAAGGATCACAGGCATTCCAGGGAAAACATTTTTATCGGAGCCAAACCTCTGGTATGCGGGCGACATGCTCGCGATTATGAATTCATTTATGCCCGACGCCCCGAAGAACCCGTTTCGAAGTGGCGTGAGGATCACCGCCGACGACAGCACGCCGACAGCGCTCAGCATTGCCTCAGGCGCTTCAGAAAAGGAAACGGCACACTTTTGTCTCAGTGGCCCGAAAAACCGGTGCGCCCATGAAACCACGCAGCGTCTGAGCGACAACGGGTCAGAGGCATCTGCCCCCGTCACCATATAGCATGAATTGCCGGGAACGGAATCCCACACGCCGTTTTTTTCAAACTCCGGCAGAAACGGGTCTATGAAGACAAGGTCTTCTCCGGCATCGAGGGTTCCTTCGTTTATGCGCATCGACGTCTCAAGCAGTTTCCCGGAGCTTCGATGCGTGACATCCAGCCGCACGGTGCGGCTGAACCATGCCGGCACGTCAAGCATGCTTCCCATGACGGCTCCGGCGCTTACGCTTGGTAGCTGGCGGCTGTCCCCTATCAGTATCAGCCTGCAATCCGGACTCAGCGCAGACAAAACCGAGTCCATAAGCGAGATATCTATCATAGAAGCTTCGTCGATGATAATCGCCCGGTACGGCAGCTTGAGAGCGCCGCCGTATACGAACGCCCCGTCTGAGACTCCCAGCAGCGAATGAATCGTGACGCCGTTCGCCGCGGAAAGCTCTTCCAGAAGCTCCATGCTTACACCTTCCGCCTTTTTGAGCTCTGTCTGCACGGACTCCTTGATGCGCCGGGCCGCACGGCCCGTCGGGGCGCACAGCGCGACTTCGCCCGCCCTGACGCCGCTCAGCACAAAAGCCCTCAAAATTGCACAAATTACAGTTGTCTTGCCGGTCCCCGGGCCGCCGGTCACGATCACGCCGCGCCCGGTCAGGGCCAGCTTCACCGCTTTTCTCTGCATCTCCGACAGTTCAAACCCGGAAAAACGCGTCGCTTCCTCCGTTATGCGTTCCGCCGCCGCCTCCCCTACGCTTTCCGGGAAGGGGCTGCACATGAGCTTCCCCAGCCCGCAGGCGAGGTTACGCTCTGCGGCAAAGCAGCGGCTGAAATACAAATACTTCGCGGAATCCGACTCCTCAACGTATGCAAGCGGGGAATTAGCGCCGCGGCAGCAGCGTTTAATCGAGCCGAATTGTGTTTCCGCCAGACTCTTCCATATGTTCCCGACTTCCTCCAGATCAGTCCCGGACACGCGTACGCCTGAGTCCGCGTTCAGGGACCGAGGCTCTGCATATGAAACGCGCTTTATCAGCCCGCTTGCCCCGTCTTCATCAAGCTTGAGCCGCGTGTCGCCCTTCCCGAATGAAACAGAAAGCAGCGCCGTCGCGCAGAAGAATCCGTCACGCTCCTCCGGCGGCACACCGCAGATATCGCATGCATCACGCATAATCTGCAGATCGTTCAAAGAAATGTCGCCCAGTTCCGCAAGAACGTTAAGAACTCTGGAAAGCGGCTTCCCAACCCCTGGAAGAATATTTTCGCCTACATTAACCATTAAGAGCTCCGCAGCAAAAGCCGAGACCGCGCGGCGCGCAATTTTCCAATGATGCGTTCCCGCATTCTGCCGCGCGATTCTCCCGTCCACTCTTCACAGAACACTCCGGGATCGCTGCCCCTGGAGACGCTCCCTCCCCTGACAAACAGGTATATCGCTCCGCCTGTGCACTCCGGCATCCCCGCAAAACTGCGCAGCCACCGGTCCAGCGCAAGCAGGTATATTCCGTACTGTATGTCGTAGCCGCACTCTCTCATCTTTTCCCCGACAGACGCGGGATCGTAGCCATCCAGAAGATTCGTTTTCCAGTCCACGACGTAGTACCTGCCGCCGGAGCGGAACAGCAGGTCAATAAAACCGGTCATGGCGGCGCCGTGCCGCCCCGTCTGCCGGTCTGACTGCCCGTACAGGACGTCTTCTTCTGAAAACTCGAACTCCAGCTCAGTCAGGCGGTCGCATGGGGGTATATCCGCGAGCCTCACGCCGGCAAACGGGAGTTTAAACGTCAGCGCTTTCCAGACCATGAGCGCCATCTCGCCGACTGAATCGCAGAACAGAGGATCACCGCCGCAAAGCTCAGGTCTGATGCGGCGGTTCACAAGCCCGCACAAGCGCATCTTTTCCGTGATCAAATCAGAAAGGCCTTTGTCCGCGAGCACCGATTCCGCCGAAGCGTGCCTCCCCACGGACTCAAAATCCGGAGCTGAAGCCGCCTTGCACAACGCTTCCATCACGGAGTGGAACGCCGTACCGCTCGTTGTTCCGGGCGGAAGGCATGTCCTGACGTCCGAGCGGCTCCCCTGTGCCGCCATGTCCCATTCCCCTTCATCCTCGCCCGATTTGCCGTCGCGGGCATCGTCGCCCGGAGAAACAGCCCCGTCCTCCGCCGCCTTCAGGCTTTCATGCACAGAACTGAACGAATCGTAGTAAAACCGGTGCTGCCTCAGGGATGGCAGTACAAATATCGCGGGGAAAGCGCGGCTGCCTAACGGAGCGCCGTTAGTTTCGGAGTGCTCCTCCGAATCCCTTTCCCCATACATATCCGTGCCGCATGCCTCTACCTCTTCAGCAAGGTTGCCAGTCGTACTCTTCAGCAATCTGTCGAAGGCGGGAACAAGCAGTTCATTCATCAGCCGGTGGTTTGCACCGCCGTCCCTCACGCATAGCACATAGAGCCTGTACTCCGCTCTCGTCATGGCCACATAATAAAGACATTTGTCATCCGCGGCACGCTGTGACGTCGGCTTCCCCAGATCTTTGCCGGCGAGGAATTCCCTTACAACCCTGCCGCCGCGTTCTGCATATGCAGAGCCGTCGTCTTTGCCCGAGCCGCATCCGGCGGACAGAAACACCACAGGGAATTCAAGCCCTTTTGAGGCGTGAAGCGTCATCACATTTACGCAATTCCGGTCCGCTGCGCAGGTTCTGGCCTCTTTATCGCCTGTGCCGCCGATGATAGAGCGCATGGCTTCGATGTAGCAGTCAATATTATCCGCACGCGCTCCGGCTTTGCTGACAAGCATTTCAAACACCTGCGAATACATCTCCACGGAATCGTCCGGATCCTTTCCGGCCGCAGCATGCCTGTAGGCCAACCCTGTGTCGTAAACCGCAGATCGAAACACCGCCGCCCATAACCTGCGTTCTGCGAGCTCCAGCCAACGCCTGCTCAGTTCGGCCAGCAGCCTCTTCTCGTCCTCATAGCGTCCCGGTATAACAGCGTCCGGCGGCAGCGCAAAAATATCCGACAGGAGCAGCGCATTCGGAGACGAAAAACCGTTCAGCAGCCCCGACAAATACTTCAGCAGCACATACACGGCCTCAGCTTCGGCACTCTCCCCTATGTCAGCATATCCCTTGTACGAGAAATGTATGCCGGCGGCACGAAAAGCGTTCTCCACATGTCGCACATCCGTGTTATTGCGCACAAGGACGCAAAAGTCCGATTCCGTCAGATGTCTGCCGTCCGGATATTCCTTGTCGTACACCCGACAGTCCTCGCTCATCAGACGTCTTATTTCCGAAGCGATAAAACCGGCGAACTCCGAATATGCGACACCATTTGTCACCCCTCCGGACGCGCGGCTACGGCTTCCCGGACGCCCGGCATTCCCCCCATCGGAAGCCGCATCGGCATCCTCTCCCGACGGCACGAACACATATACCGGCGGCCCGGAAGCCGCATCTGGCATCCCGGCTTCTTTTATTCTTTTCGGATTCGGATGCGGCGTCCTCACTCCGGGATATTTGAACTCCATATCGCCCCCGAACCATTCTTCGCCGGAAAACATAACGTTGAAGGCATCGCACATAGCGTCTGTGCACCTGTACGTAACGCCCAGCTCAAAACGTTTGAAATCTGTCCCTCTGCTGAGTTCTTCTACCGCCTTAAAGTACGTATTTACGCTGGCCCCTCTGAAAGAGTAAATCGCCTGCTTGGGATCTCCGACGACAATAAGCCTGTTGCCGAAATTCTCCGCACCTTCATACTCCCGGTCGTGCAGATCCGTGAATAACCGGGAAAAAATTTCCCACTGAGCCGGATCCGTGTCCTGAAATTCATCCACCAGAGCCGTCCGGTACCGTCTCCTGATAGCGTTCAATATGCGCACCGCCCCGGGATTCCCGCGAGACGGCAGCAGCGTGTCTCGTACATTTCTCACCATGTCGTTGTGGGAGACAAGACCTGATCCGCGGCGCATAGCGGAACTGGACTCGTATATGCTTCTGCAAAACAGATTCAGCCATTCCTGTACTGTCGCCAGACATTGTTTGAAAATCCCGGAGCCTTCACTGAAAATCCCGCATATCTCCTCTTTTTCCGCATCGCCCAGCTTACAGCCGGTCTTCTTGAAAACATCCGCATACGTGCCGAAGTCCTTACTCAACAATCTGCAAAAACGAGCGATACGATTCTGAGAACCACAGCTTCCGCAGACAATGCTGCGAATCCCGTCCAGCACATCGGCATATTCTTTCTTAATCGACTTAAGGACAACACCCGTCCACCAGTCTCCGCCGCCCTCTCCTCCGGGAGCGGCTTCGCAAAAACGCTTCAGCCTGCGCCCCAGAGAATCTATCCTAAGATTCATCTCGGACGGTAGTTTGCTTATTTCAGACGCTTCCACAATGGGAGGTACGGAGGCATCGCTGCACAAAACCAATCTGTCGCCATTGACAAAATCCGCCTCCCCGGATATCTGCACCAGCTTTTCCAGAACCCCTTCATATTTCCCGGGATCTTTAAACAGCGCCGCGGCGGCGGCGCTGAAGATCACTGCATACAGTTCCGTCCCAGAGAAAATACCGTCCGCAGAGGCGTCATCCGCCTTGTCTGCCGACGAATATATCAGCCGCTCCAACGCAGCTTTTGTCAGCGCATCAGTATTGTCAAGCTCCGGCGACAGTGCCTGAGAATTTTCAAAAGCATACTCCCTAAGCACTCTGTGGCAAAAAGAGTGTATCGTGGAAATCGACGACAAATCATAGTTATCGAGAGCATTTTTCACGCGAATCCGTTCCGCCGGCGGCAGATCCGGATCCGCCGCCGAGATCACCAGACGGCTCCATATCCATTCCCGGAGCACCGCCGCCGCATTTTCCGTGAACGTAACAAGCAGTATGGACTCAATACCGGCATCAGAACCGCAAACAAGCTTCTGGAAAATGTTTTCCAAAGCGAACGTTTTGCCGGTACCGGCGGAGGCCTCCACGACAACATTGCCGGTGCTTCCGATTTTGTCCCATATGTTCTCTTCCTTCTCCATAAAAACCCACCGGGAAAAACTACAAAGACGAATCGTTACGTCCCGCCTCGCAGGAACCGCGTATAAGTATGCCGAAGCGCCGGTTCAGGGTTTCCCCGTTGAAACGCGCCTTTACTTCTTCCGGAACATCCCCGCTCTCAGAAAGACTCTGCCACAATCGGTTCAAGGATGCGTCAACGCACAATTTTTTTTGCGGTCTTTTGTACGAAGTCCCGGCAAGCCTCTTTGCCGCGCACCTCAGGATGTCTTCTGCAGTCAGAACGGACAAATCCGCGTTCTTATGGAAGAACCCCTCCGCATCTTCGTACGACAGCGGCAGATACAGCGAGCCGTCGTCAAAAAAATCTGCGGCGAGATTCTCAAGGTAACCGCGCGCGTCTGCCGCCCCGATTCCGGAAAGAGAATAAAGCGACAGCAGGCCTTTCCTTCCGTCATACCCGCAGATTTCCATCTCGGCCATACACCCGGAAGCCCTGACGGCCAAAAGCCCCAGCTTCAGCATTATTACATCATCGCTCCGCATTACACCATCGCTCCACGTCCAGTAAAAGACCCTTATTCTGGACACGCGCCCGTTCTCTTCGCTCACCATTGCATATTGGATCTCCGCATTGAAAACGGCAGGCGGCGCATCGTCTCCCAGATCCAGCGCACAGTCAAACAGCAAAGGGCGCAGCCCCTCGGACGATCTCCGGAACGGAGCGCCCACAATCAGCTGACGGCATTCCGCCCCCGCCTGAGCCTCCGCCCGCAGGAACTCCGTCATCCCGGTCACAACCCGAGACTCCTCCTCAACAATAGAAAAGAAATCAAGACTGGACATAAACGTGTCCGGCGCAGCTGATTCAAGAATCAGGTCCCTGTAAGATTTCTCCATTATATCGTCCGGATCCGGCGACGCCATGGCATCCGGCCGCTCCCCGGCACACAGTCCGAAGGAATGAAGCACCCGGCAGTATACCCGCTCAAAAAACCTCTTCTCCCCATTCTTGTCCAGCGAGACCGGCAGCAGCTCCGGTTCACGGCCGTCGCTGATATCGTGACGTTCCACACCGAACCGCTCCGACAAAACGGCCCTAACCGGATCCCTCAGAAAACGCGCCATCTTCCCTGCGGTAATCCTCGTGCGCAGAGCGCAGTCCTGCCGCGCATCACCCGGCCCGGCCGCCGTCTCGACGCATCCGCGTGCGCAACCGCCGGCATTCGCCAGAACAATCTGCGCGATCCGCCCCGCATGCTTGTCGCCGGACATGCTGCGGAGCATGCGTACCGCCTGCGCCGCATCCTCCCGCAGCGCGCATCCGATCCGGCATTCCGGCGCAAACGTTCTTCCAAGCCCGCCAAAACACGCATCCCGGAACCCGTCAACGCAAAGCCTGTCATCCTCTTTGAGCGGGATACCCGCTTCCCTGAAAACACCGCCGCGCACCCCGTTCTCACACAATATGTGAGCGGAAACAAAATTTTTCACGACACTGACCGCACAGCTCGGAAATTTCACCGAGTTTTTCGCTGTGTCGCGGCACACATAACTCATAACGAAGCGCTCTCCGGCGGACATTAAGGCTTCCAGAAAAAGAAATCTGTTTATCTGCGCCTTCGACACCTCGCCGATCCTGCGGGAAAGTTCCTTTATCTCAAGTGTGGAATCAGCGTCCCGCCCCGGGAACAAGTCCTCTCCCATTCCGACCGCATATATGTGCTTGAACGGTACGGAACGCATCGGCAAAAACGGAGCGATGGTCACGCCGGACGTGAGATACCGTCCGTGGTCTGCCAGACTTTGACCGCAAGCATCCTCCAGATACTGCGACACAAACTGCAATGGAAACTTCCTGTCCTCCCCCCCGAAACTGCGCATGGAATCCGCAAATTCACCGGCAAGCCTCACAAACGCCTCATAACAGGCGGCGCCTTCCCTGTCGTCCGCAGGGATTCTGAAATATTCGTCCGCCATATTCTGCAGGACAGAGGCCCACTCCGACGCGCTCCTCTCCTCCCCGCAGGCATCCGATGCGAAGCGGTACAATTCTTCCACAATGCCGGACAATTTCACAAGACTGGAGTCCATGGAAACGTCCGTGTATATAAGGGGGGCAACGCTGCCGCCCGAACTTCCCGGCGTTTTTCTGCACACAGTTCCCATACGGATACGCCGGAATACATAGTCCCACGTGTGTACGCCGAGAGATTCCACATTGCGCCGGAGCAGATCCGCCTTGTCAAAAAAACCGCAAATCCCGTACCTGTGCGCCGCGCTCTCCCAGTCATTCAGATCTTTTTCCGTCACACCGAAGCTTGCGGCCACATACGGTTCGCGGAGCAGACTGAAAACCTCGTCCCTCCCAAAATCTCCATCCCCCAGCGACAGCAGTTTGAAGAGTGCCCGCCAGAACCTTCCGGCATCATGTCCCGGATTGCCGGTAATCGAATACGGCACCTCTCCACGCGAATCAAAAACGTATTCTATGACCGGCCCGTATACGCTCATATCGGAAACAAGCACGGCTATGTCCGAAAAATTGAACTCTTCCGCATTCTTAATGTCAAGTTCCTTCACCCCTTCCGGCCCTACCTCCTGCGGAACCTCCAATACGCTCTCAAGAATGCTGTTGTACACCGTTTCAATCTCACGGACGATCCCGGGCGCCGCGGCAACCTGCAGCGAAGAATCCTGCGGCAATCCGGTCAAATCAGACGTACACACCCGGACACTCTCCCGCACGGCGTCAAGCACCGTTCCGCACTCCCGCACTGTATCAGGCTCACACAGCTCCAGACTCGCCCCGCCCTCCTCCAGATCAACCAGAAGCGACATCGTCTCGCGTCCGGCCCTGCCAAGGGCCCCCAACAGTTCGTTCTCTATGTAATCGTCGGACTCATCAACCGAATTCGAAGCGCGGAGTCTCCTTATTTTCTCCCACTTCGTCTCAATATCCCCCCAGTACTCCACGCACACTGTCCTGCAGAAAAAATAAACGTCCGACACAGACGACAGCTCATGGATAGCCGCCGCATGCAGTTCCGAAAAAGAGGAGTGCCCGAAAAAGAAATGGCGCGCACCGGCGATTCTGCGCTTCGCACCGGATTCATGCACGCGGTTTAAAAGCTGCCTGAGGGAGATCACTTCTCCATCCTGCGGGAAAATGCCGTCTTTCCCAAACAAACGCCTGAAAAGCTCCGCCTGCGCCCTAATCATCTCATCAGGGCTCTCCCGGCTCCGCCAATCGCCGGACAGCCACCCCTCGACAGCGCTGCGCCTGTGGAACTCGTACTCCCTTAAATAGTTCGCCAGCTTCCCGGACAGCTGCCACACGCGTCTGGAAACATCCGCATCGGAAAGCATATCCGGAAGTTTTCCCGCCTCGCCGCGAACCGACGCCCTGCCCCCTTCGCTATAATTTCTGAAAACGTCCAGCACATCACCGTATCCGGAAACGATCTCCCATGCCGCGGCCCGCTGCAGATCAGCTTCCCCCAGCAAAGCGTGCGGCCGTTCCTCTTCCGGAAGCAAATCCCTGAGGGCGTTCCACAAATACGTCTCAAAAAAAGGGAACCCCACCCCCATGCATATGCCGGAAGACTGCGCCCATCTGCGCTTCAGCCAGCTCGCGACACTGCCATTGGGCACAACGATGCTCACCGGGGAAAACGGATCCATTCCCGGGGACGCTTCCGCAAAAAGCCTGTCTGCAAGAAAACCTGTATCGCTGCCGTAATATATCTTGAGTGACATCGTATTCTGCCGGACACGAAAAATGACGGACGGACAAAACCGCACCTCGGCAAGCTTGCGCCGGAGGTTCCGGCTGTTACGCCTGAAACAGCCTCCGCGGCAATATCAGTTAGCCGGAACCCAGTTCCCGTCCGAGTCCATGAACAACTCGCCTTCTTGGGCACGTTCTTTTATGCGTTCGGCATGTCTTTCCCCCACCTGCTCTGCGCTCATGGAACGCTTGGAGGCAACCAAAGCGTAAATCCTGCGGCGCGCCGCATTCTCCTCTGCAACAAGCTCTGCGTCACCGGCAGGCACGTCTTTAACAACAAACCCTATTGTGCCGTCAGGTTTTTCTCCGACAATCCCCCTGGATTTAAGCTCGCTTATTTTTGCTTCTCGTGCCTTGAAGGCTTCTCTCCTCTCGTATGCATCCGCCCCGCCGTTTTTCCCAAAAGCCTTATCTAGGTCCTCGTCAACCTTCAAATTGACGTCCATGGTAATGTGTATGGGCTTGATTTCATGGGTAGTCCTTATGCAGCCCGTTCCGGACAAAACGGCACATGCCGAGGCAAACAACAAAGCCAAATTCTTGTTCATAACATTCTTCCAGTCATATGTAGCAAACCACAACTCCGCGGATACTGCGAAAACTGCAGCACGCCCGCACCATGCAGTCCTTTTACCATACCCGGATTAATTAATCAACGGTAAACGACAAAGACCCGGAATACGGCCGGCCCGGCAGATGGATGAACGGCAGGAACGCGTCCGTCAAGCTTCTCAGCTTTTCCCTCCTGTGCACGAAATGGCAGTATCCACCTCCCTGCCGTCTAAACATACGCGCCGGTTAATATCTGTCGGTCTATCCTAATATCGAAGCAGCCCCGGCAGCTTCACGGAATATCACTGGCGCACCGCTCCTTTTTTCCTGCACTGCTTTACCGTACGTTGTCTGCACGAGGTCAATGCCGAGTGTTTCAGTATATGACGGTTGTATCTTGTTTTGACGCATATCAGGCTTAGAATCCCACGGTCTGTCAGCATCCATATCGCGTCTTACGGAGGGCTTTTCTCGCCGGCAATGAGCTGGCGGAGCAGATTTGCCGGGATGTTGGCAATCTTTATGCCCACATTGTCCGCGTTTCCGCCAAGTGTGGAATTTTGCGCCATACGGACTGAATAGTCGCATATATCGCGGTCATGGAAGGAACATGCAGTCGGAACAGTACCACGCCTTATATCTCCATCCAGAGAACCTACATGCAGTCCGAGCCGCTGTGCGAGCTTCCTAAAAATCTCCTGTTTGCTTCTGGACTCCCGGAGGTTCACGTCGTACACTACCTCCATATTCTGCCGTTAATCAAAAGTCCGGCGTCTCAATGCGGCGTCATGCCTGCTATACTCTCCGCTTATAAGATCTCTTTTTCTTTCTTTTGTTACATGATTACATATGGGGAAGCGGGCCTCCTTTTTCATTTTTCCGGGGTTTCGCCACTGGGAGGGAAAAGAGGAACCGGGGTTGTCTTTCTTTTTTCGACTGCAGCCGGGTGTTCCGTTGCTTATTGGATTTCCCCAATCCGGCAAAAAGCCAATTTCTTCTTGATTTATGCCCGCCGATGGTGTAGCTTAGCCGCAGTTCTCGTTTATGTCTGCGCCTGTAGCTCAATTGGATAGAGCGTCAGCCTCCGGAGCTGAAGGTTGTGGGTTCGATCCCCGCCAGGCGCACCATGTTTTCAGTACGTCGAATCAGATGCGGATCTACGGTTTCTGCTTCCTCAGATTTGCCGCTATACAGCGGCGTTGATGCGTATGTGCCGTGAGGTTTGGTTGTCCGACTCTCCGCCGCTTGAGGCTTGACCTGCACGGCTGTTAAACGCTCCATGTCAGTTTTATGCGAAATTCGAGGCTGCATTGCCGTTTCCCATGCATGAGTTGCAGAATGCACGGCAAAATTATAATTTTTTTGATCTTTCACATTACTGTTCCCTGCTCATTTTCGAAATCATCATTCTCATGTATACCAACTGCATCGTTTGCGTGCCTCTTGAAGAAGAATACACGAAGCGGTCGTTCGACAAACTCAAAAGGACGCGCCTGCTGCGGCCTACATCAGGATCGAAAATCAGATCTTTCTGCCGGTTGAACAGCAGAAAAAAACAACAAGCGCTTATCATTTCGGCATGCTGCTGATGACGTTTTACCCGCTTTTGCTTTCCCTTCTCTGACACGCAAAATACTGATATCTTCCGGAAAACTGTACTTCTCTCTAATGCCTGTTTCGCAATTTATTCCGGGTTCCCGTCTCCAGAAACAAGAGTGGGCTGGTTCCATTCTTGTTTTTCGCCGACGAGTGTTCCATCACGTATTAGACATCCCGTCATATCTTTAAAACCTTGTTTTAGTTTTTTTTTTGTGCGAGAATCGCAACGAATTTGTTTGATTACCGTAAATTGACATACGGTGTGCCGCAGACGGCGTTATCTTATCTTATCTTTTTGCAGGAACGAACATTGGCAGACATACAAAAGGATGCCGGGAGAACTGGAACATGAGAAAAGAATTGTTGCATAACGGCCACTTTGCCAATGCTGTAGTATGGAAAGAGGAACTCCCGGACGGCAGATGCGCCGTGAGAAAAGACTTCTCTCAGCGTTCCTGGATAGTGAAAAACACGATTGGAAGATTTCTTGTCCGCAGAGAAGTCGCATTTATGCAGGCCGTGGAATCCACAGAAATCTGTCCCGGCGGCATAACAAGATCCAGTCCATTTTCTCTTACCGAGGACTTTTGTCAGGGAGTAACATTTCGACAGATCGTCAGAGCCCTGTACGAGGGCGAAAACGCAGTAGACGTTCCTGATTTTCTCAGGCCGCTCCTCTCTCGCCCAGATGTCTCGTTTTTCAGAACTCTTGAAGAAAAGATTCTGACCATACACAAAATGGGAATAGTACACCTCGACCTACATAACGCCAGAAACATGATGCGACTTCAGGGTGATAAAGCCGTTATCTTGGACTGGCAGTCCGCAATGCGTACAAACGGCGCGTTTTTGCCGTTCAGACGCTTGATGGAACGGATAGATTTGTCCGGACTTTACAAGCACTGGGAAAAAATCTGTCCGGATACAATGGGACATGAGAGACACAAAGTACTTGAATGGTTTAAAAAAACCAGAAAGTTCTGGGTTCTGCGCGGCATTGCTATAAATTCCCGTATGCCTGAAAACACAGAGACTGAATGACTTCGGAAGAGACCCGATCCAAATCAGACAGAAAAGTTCAAACGCCGTCCGCGCACCATTCGCGTGAACTTTCCCCCGCAGAAAATATCATGACGCATGCTAAAAAAAAGCCTGCCGCGGCAATGCGACAGGCTTTTTCTGATCGAGCACTGAAAAACGAACTACCACCGGGAGACACCGCGGCGGTTATATCCGCCTTCGTCACGACGATCCTGACGGGGTTTCGGCTGAGATTCGTTTACACGAAGTGCACGACCGTCAACTTCACGGCCGTTTATCGCTTCAATCGCGGCATTGGCCTCCGCCTGATCCGGCATTTCCACAAACCCGAAACCTTTCGACCGACCGCTGGCACGATCCGTGCAGACTCGGGCTGAAGTTACGTTTCCATATTCGGAGAAGAGGGCTTTCAATTGCTCTTCTGTCGTCGCGTAGGCGAGATTACCGACATAGATGTCCATACTGATTCGATCCTGTTTTATTTTTTGAGCCAGCTTTTTTCGATGGCCTTTACTTCCCCGCAAGGCATATCACGGAAGCGAAGCCCATGAGAGAACAGTATGGATGATAATATGTGACGTTTCATTGTGCAAGTGAAAACTTTACTAAAGTGTGACTTATTTCTAAAAGAAAACCAGATCCTCTGCAAAAACAGACTTGGCACAATTACTTGTGCAGTGAACGCAGCACCGGATGATCACAGCTAAAGCATACTGCTTTGCGTCCCCCGAGTTTGTCCGGAACTGGCAAACCAAACGCAGACAGTTTTTTCCGTGGCTATGTGTGGACGAAACCGTACAGCATACTGCAGATGGCATACCCGAAAGTTCGCATAACCGACGACTCTAAACCTCCGGTTGCAGACTAGGCCTGCATTGTTCTCCATAAATTTTGGCTGCTGAAATCCAACGCTCGCGCATTGCGCATCAAAAGCACGCTATTTCACTAATGCCGTGAAATGCAATGGAGGGCTTGGCAGATCACAACGAAAAACGCCTTGCATCCAGCTCCTGACGCAAGCGTTTATGCCGCTTTGTGCGAACACACTTTAGACGTACTCAGCATTTGACGTCATTAAAACCGGATTTGCAGTCTTTTTTATTATTCCATTGCCCCGTATATTCTGTGCGGTAAAACACGATCCTTCATTGCCCGGCAATCCGGCCCCATCTTTTTTTGCCACCACCGGAAGTTCTGTTACATGTTGGACTTTCCCGGCATTCCCTTGTGAAAAGAAAACTGTTGACTTGCAAGTGTAAACATGTCATACTGCGCGCGTTGTTTCGTTTCAGGTGGGTTACCCAAGCGGCCAACGGGGGCAGACTGTAAATCTGCTGGCTATGCCTTCCAACGTTCGAATCGTTGACCCACCACCATTTCAGTTTTGAGCTGTTTCTCTAAGAGGTGGAAACATGGCGACCGGTTTCCATAAAGCAAATACTACCGTAAGACCTCTCGGAAAATTTTTGTGGTGGTCTTCTCTTCTCGTCATTTTTGCCGTTTTCATGTATTTTGTGTGTCCGTTGTGCAGACAGCGTGCGTCTCTGGTATCGGATCTAAATGCCATGTCTGAATCGAATCTGACCACGGAGCGCGAAATTTCTGAGATAAACAGGAACATCTCCCGTCTTGATGACCCAGAGTACGTCGAACATCTTGCCAACAAGGAACGTTACATCAGGAAAGGCGAGATTGTTTACGAATATGTGGACGACTGATTTACTTTCTGACGTCTGCAGCCGCACGCAGTATATTGTGTCGTAACCGCAAGTCTTCACTCAAGTTCCTTTGGCATGAAGTTCCAGATGCGGCCATTGGCGGCAGGACGATCCGGCAGTAAAAAAAACACGCATCTTGACAAAATTGTACTTGAGATGCTCTACATAAAGGTTCAAACTATCCGAGTGGTAAATATCGAGAAACGAGGCCGTATCGCGATAATTGACAAAAACCGTACCGCTGTAAAACATCTGCTCGAGAGGAAACCTCTGATGAACCACCGCCATATGTGTCGGACAGCACATAAGATATTACTTGCAATTGTGATCGCCGCATCTTCCGCTACACTAGCGTACGCGGACAGTACCGGATCAGAAGATTCTCAACTAACGGCTTCCGACGCGGCAGAGCCCTTAATTGACGGCCAGTTGCCTGCACTGGAAGGCATGGTCCCCGTTTCAGCAAGGATTTACGTCTGGATGCGCGAGTTCAGAAAAAAACATCCAGGCTACCTTGCACAAATTCAGCGGGAGCAAGGTGCATACAGCCGTAAGATAGCGGCGCAGCTGGAATTTTCAGATCCAGTTCTTACGGCGTCTGCCGGCGCTACGGAGGAACCGGCGGGAATTCCCAACACAACATTTTCAGATTATCTTCAGGACAATTCCATCTACGCATCGGCTGGAATTGAAAAACCACTGATTCCCGGAGTGTACGGAAGCTTGGGAATAGCTTCCGGAAGTGATTTAAGCGAAGGAGAGGATGGATCTGCACAGGCTCTGGCCGGAGGAATGATTCGAATTCCGCTGATGCGGGATCGTATGTTCTCCATAAACAAACTGGAAGTGATGGGCCTTTCGCACACACAACAGGCGGAGTACTACGCCGGAATCTCCAAACTTCTTGATATTTCGGTAAATGTTGTGAAAGCCTATGCTTCATGGCTGCAAAAATCCGCGGATGCAGAGGAAATTGAAAAGGCAATGACCCGGGCGGAAAAACTTTTGGAATACTCTACAGAACGCGTGCGCCTCAAGGATCTTGCAGAATACCAGATATACCCGGCGCGGTATGAGGCCACACTCCGACGCGAAGAATTGCAGTCGTCGCGGCAGGAAATAAAAATTCAGGAAGCGGCACTTGCGTATGAACTGGGCGTTGAAAAAATTCCGGAAGGCATGCCGGATGATCCGAAGCAGCTTATGAACTGGGCGTACGCTCTCGCACAATGCGACATATCTGATCTTATCAACGCCGATCCGGCTGTATTTTCTCCTAAAATACAGGAGGCTAAAGCACGGATGAACGCGGCCAAAGCAGAAGAAGACAGAACAAGAGAGGACATCAGAGACTCCGTTGATCTGAACATCGGAGCAGCATGGGCTTCCGAAGACGACACCTCTACGCAGCAGCAGACCGGGTATACTATTTCTCTCGTGTACAGACGTCCAATCTTCAAAGACGGTGCAAGGTCTAGAGTTGCCGCAGCAACAGCGGATGCAAAAGCTCTGGAACACGAGCTCCAGCTGTCCATAATCAACGAAAAGACGGCCAAGGACAAGGCGGTAGAGGCTTTCACTAACTCATGCGCCAGACTTATTCTTTCAAGGGCAGCAGTTATGGAAGCCGGGAAAGTACTGGAATCCGAAGACGCCAGATTCGCTCTTGGAGACGGTTCCAGCAGAAACGTACTGGATGCTCAGCAGGACTTGACCACCGCAACGAGACGCCATATAACCGTGGCAAATGAAGTAATTTCCGCCATGGCAGATCTTAGATACGCCATAGGAATAATGCCGGATGACGTGACAATTACAGAAACCCCGCAATAAAATTCTGAAAATGAAAAACCCTTTTTTGAACCTGTTTTCCAGAAAAAGCATACCGTCTGCACTGCCGGAGACTGCTTCCCCTTTGTCAGAGGCCATGCTCAACGATGACGATTCAGACAAATTCAAGACAGATCTGCAGATGCTTTCGGAAGATGAGGCTGGAGAACGAATACAGCAGGAGGCCTACAAGGAGATACGCAATGCCGCAGAGCAGTCCGTAAAACGGCTTCATGTCCTGCAAAAAGGACGCTGCCCGCTATGTGGAGAAAGTCTCCAACAGCACATGTTTGTATCCGTTTGCGACGCATGCGGATGGAACTCGTACTCAATGCCGAAACGCGGCGGAATAAGAGTTCATATACGCGGTCAGGAGCAGCCTGTCGAGGGATCTCGCTGCTACATCGTAAAAGAGGGTGCAGTCCTCGTGATACGCGGGGAGGCCGTTGTGGCCAGGATACAATCACGCGCCATAGAGTGGATAGAGTACGTCTGGAACAGCGGAGAGCTTGAAGAGCGCCGCAAACAGATAATGGAACGGCTGTCTCTCACCTGCGGGTGGTGCGGCAAAGACACTTCTCCAGACAAAGAAGGTTTCCACCTCCTTCAGATAGCTTTCGGATCGACGCAGGAACGATTCTGCTTCTGCAGCGACGAATGCTATGAGGCATTCAGACAGATGTACCCCTCAAGAGTCCACCGGAACTGCTACGAAAGATCCTGCGAAGACTGCGACCTCTGCGTAAAACGCTACTTTGACGAAACAGACGGATACAGAACACTTGCCAAAGACCTGATCAGCATAAAGAAATAAACACCATCTTAAACTTGGAAAATACAAATGGGCGACATACGAACAACAGTAGGCGAAGAGATGCCGTCGACCAAGACGGAACGTAAATCACGCGTAATAAAGAACGTCGCTATTACGATTGCCGCAGCAGCGCTTATAATTCTCATCGGATTCGTTATACGTGTCCCAAAATACGTCGCTGCGACTGGATACGCCACAACGACGCTCTACTCGGAAGCCAGAAGCGCCGCTACCGGCCGCATTTCCGAGATACTCGTCTTCTCGGGAGACACAGTCAAGGCCGGTGATCCGCTCTTGAAATTGGAAGATGACGCCGAGCGGGCCGCCGTGTCCGAGGCGGAGGGACAGGTGGCAGAAGCCGTTGCCCAGCTCGCACTCAAAGAGGCTTCTGTCGCGGAAACCCTTCGGCTGCACAACGACAAGATCCGGCTTGCGGAAATGGAGCTCAAATACGCCGAAGAACAGCTGGAAGTGACAAAACTTCTTCATGAAAAGGGCCTTGCATCAGGCAGAAAACTTTCTGACGATGAATTCAACGTCACGCGTTCACGCGAAACGCTGAAAACACTGAAGGAAACAGATATTACGATCGGTCAAAGAGAGATCGACGTGCTCAAAAAGGAAATTTCCACACGCAAAGACACCTTGGAACGAGCCAAAGCGGCACTCGAGGAACGGACGGTGCGCGCCCCGATAGACGGACGCGCCGCACGCTACACGTTCTATGTGGGCGAAATGCTCCGTCCGGATATGGTGCTCTACGAGATATTCAACGGCGAAGTCAATCTGCTGAAACTGCGCATACCGGAGAGATATGCAACAAAGGTGGAACCCGGTATGCGGCTCAAAGCCAAACTCGGAACGTACAAAACTATAATTCCCACAAGATTCTACGGACACGTTGACGAAATGAGGGATATCGTCGAGGGAGAGGGCAACAACAACTACAGGGTCGCGTACTGCTCATTCGACCGCA
Organism: uncultured Verrucomicrobiota bacterium; assembly: GCA_949285835.1. Taxonomy (GTDB): domain Bacteria; phylum Verrucomicrobiota; class Kiritimatiellia; order RFP12; family UBA3636; genus CASEAR01. Next base: position 45,357 of record CASEAR010000117.1, read on the forward strand.
AGATGCATAATGTTCCGCCGGGGACGTCTGCTGAAGCAAAAATACGGATCGGAAAAGTGTCAATCTGGCAGCTGATTTTCCAGCCGTGACAATTCGTCTTGTCAAATCCGGTCAAATTAAGTGAAAAACAACTCAAAAATGATGTCTGCTCCGAGTTCGGGTGCGGAAACCATGCGCAAGATAATTCCTTTCATGCGCCCGTTCCGCAAGCAGATACTCGCACTGCTGGCGGCAACTGCGGCTCTGTCAGTTCTGGCCATGCTGCCTCCGCTCTTCACCAGATCGGTGATAAATAATGTCATTGGAGAATCGCGCAGAGACTTACTCCCAGGACTCATTGTACTGATATTTGCAGTCCCCGTTCTCCACGCAGTGATCAGCTTTCTTCAGGTTCTGGGAATCGCATACATAGGACAGCGCTTTGTACTTGACGTGCGCATGGCTGTGTACAAACACCTGCTGTCCCTTCATATGGGGTTCTTTGGGAAATACAGCACAGGCAAAATTATAAACAGGCTGATGGGCGACAGCACTACCATGCAGAATGTCATGGGCGCGGCGTCCATACAAGTCATATCCGATCTTGTATGCTCTCTGTTTGCAATAACCGCAACAATATACATAAACTGGCGTCTCGCCATCCCCATTATCATTGTCGTCATCCTCTTCGTAGTCAACTATAACATAAATATTGCCCGCATCCGTAAAGCTACACGCCGGTACCGCGGAACAAGCGACCGTCTGGCAAGCGGTGTTCAAAACCGGCTCGTAGCAAATATGACGGTGAAGACATTCGCCGCTGAAGACCGGGAAGAAAATGTTTTCTCCGAACATTCCAACGAAACCACTGAGCATGCTCACGACAGTTGGATTGCATCCTCAAATTTCATGTACAATACGCAGCTGCTTCAGGAGGTTGGACGAGTGTCTATATACTTTCTGGGATGCGCAATGGTACTGAACGGCTCCGCGAATTACGGTGACGTGACTGCTTTTACCACTTACGCAATGCAGATATTATGGCCTGCGGTCCGTTTCTCACAGCTTGCAGAACAACTGCAGAACGTCCGGATATCTACAGACAGGCTGTTCGAAATCCTGGATGAAAAGCCTCTTATAAAAAGTAAACCCGACGCCGTAAAACTCAGAAAAGTGAGGGGTCAGGTGGATATGGACTCCGTCTGGTTCGAATACGAAAAGGGCGTACCGGTAATCAAAAACCTTGACGTGCATATTTCCCCTGGTGAGACCGTTGCACTCGTCGGCCCGACCGGCTGCGGCAAAACTACGGTACTCTCCCTAATTATGCGGCTTTACGATGTCTGCGGCGGAAGCATCCGGATCGACGGCGTTGATGTTCGGGATGCAGAACTGAATTCTCTGCGGCGGCAATTTGGAATTGTTCTTCAGGAATCGCTTCTTTTTACCGTCAGCATTACGGACAACATACGTTACGCCAGGCCGGATGCAACTATGGAAGAGGTGATAAATGCCGCCAAAATTGCCGAAATACACGATGACATTCTCGGCTTCCCACAAGGATACGACTCCGTCATAGGCGACAGGGATGTTCAATTGTCTATCGGACAGAAACAGAGAATATCCATAGCTCGCGCCGTACTCGCCAATCCGGCGATTCTGGTAATGGACGAGGCCACGAGTTCTCTTGACAGCGAATCCGAACTTGCTATACAAAGAGCTATGGACAAGTTCCTGTACGGCAGGACATCTTTCATTGTGGCGCACCGCCTTAGTACCATACGCAATGCAGACAGGATAATACTTTTGGATCGCGGCGTTGTGGTGGAAACCGGTACTCACGACCAGCTCATGGCCATCGAAGGCGGGCGGTACCGGGACCTGTACGAGAAACACGCCGGGAAAGGAGTCATTTCAGATGAGCAGGACTGACTCCGCACAAACCAGATCCCGCCGCCTCCCCCGGTGCGAATACCGCGACGTGCCATATCGCCCGCCAAGGGAGTTTTATGCTTACACCCATCCTGTAAAACTTATATTCACGTTCTTCGTAAAATACATCTGGCCGCATAAAGTTCCACTTATGGTCTACCTTATCATAAGTGCGGCTTCAGCATGTTCTGTATACCTGATGTCATATTACGGACAAGTAGTTATTGACAAAATACTTGTCGTTGACCCTGCTCCAGTTGTCTCTGCCGCCGACAGGGCAACGCAGCCTGACCACTTAATAGATGCGCCCGTTTCACGTGAACGAACGTCATCCACAGTGCTCTCTTCTTTCGACGCGCCATACCGTCCTGATTCCAGAGAAGCCTTCGGAGGTGTCTCTGAAATTTACCGACAGCAGACGGCTTCCCAGCGTCCTCCCAGAGCCGGAGTCATGCTCTTCTGGATTTTCGTCATATACATGGGCACAGTGGTGATACTCAACGAAGCCGGACGCATTGCCACGAACTCCAGACATTGGGTGGCACACCGCATGACGCTTCAGCTCAGAGACGATGTTCACAGAAAAATTGTCGGACTCTCCAGCGGATACCATCAAACCACCACTCCCGGACGTTTGATGGCGAGGATACTGTCCGATGTGGACTTTGTGCAGGGATCCCTGCTCAACGTGGTAGCTACCGTATTCTCACAGACAATCATGTTTATCGTCGGACTGGTTATCCTCCTTACCCTTGAGTGGCGCTGCGCTATGGCTGTAATTCTGGCGGCGATCCCGTATATTCTGGTAATGCGGACGAATCAAATCCGCGTGAAAGAATTTCATAAAGAGGCCAGACATTCCAATTCCTGCCTGTGGGGACTCGTCTCGCAAAAACTCGACGCCGTAAAAGCCATTTTCGCTTACGGCAGAGAACATACGGAGATGGTAAACTTCTTCCGTCTCTCCGCCGTCCTACAGCGCGACACGCTTCAGCAGCAGCGCCTCGCTGCCACAATCGGCCGCTTCGCACAGCTGCTTACCACTTTCGTCTCTCAGGGAATATTCATTTTCTGCACATACTGCGTCTTGGACGGCACCATGACCCTCGGTAAAATGATGTTCGTTTACGGCGCCGCAGTGAATCTTTTTAACCCAGTGATACAGCTCACGCAAACTTCGTCCAACATTGCCGGACTTCTTGCAATAATACAGAGACTTACGCACACTCTGCAGAATCCCAACGAAATCCTTGACGCAGAAAATTCCGTTGAATTCCCTGTTCCGCTGAAAACCGGCATCACGCTCGAAAACATGTCGTTCCGTTATTCCAGCAACTCCCCGGAAGTCCTGTCGAACATAAATCTCGTAATCCCCTCCGGAAAATGGACGTGCATAATGGGACCTTCCGGATCGGGGAAAACCACACTTATAAACCTTCTTGCAAGACTTTACGATCCAACTTCCGGCAATATAAGAGTCGACGGCATACCGCTTGACAAGATCAAGCAGAAGTCACTCCATATCCACGTGGCAATGGTTCCGCAGGAAGCGCAAATTATCAGCGGCACAGTGCGGTCCAATATCATATACGGCACTCCAGGCGCCGAACCTGAACAGATAATGAATGCTGCAAAATCTGCCGACTGCCACGATTTCATAATGAAACTTCCAGTAAAGTACGAGACCATTATCGGAGAAAAAGGAATGACGCTTTCCGGCGGACAGCGTCAGCGCATCTCCATGGCACGCGCCCTGATAACCGACCCGGAAGTCCTGCTGCTGGACGACTGCACTTCCGCTCTGGATGCCAACACCGAACGGAAAATACAGGAAACCCTCACCAAGCTCATGAACGGCAAGACGGCTGTCATCGTTTCCCAGCGCGTGTCAATGTCTGCACGCTGCCACCACATTATCGTTATAGAAGACGGTCATATATCGGAACGCGGGACGCACGACAGCCTTTGCCGCAGAGGTGGATTCTATTCCAGGCTCGTCAAAACACAGAGTTCAGCATGATTCCGCCGAAGCATGCCTCGAAGCGTATGAAAAAAACATATCCGGAAATCATCTACCGTACGTCAGCACCCCTCCCCTGGATCGCAATAAGCCCGTGCCTTGTCGGATTCCCCACCAGATACGATGGAAGGGACAAAAGAATTGCGCTCCCGGGACTGGATATGTTTAACCTCATTCTTTTCTGCCCCGAACAGAGCGCCGGGCTCGGCACTCCGAGGGAACCAATCAGACTTGTCAGCAGCGCAGACGGAACAACGCATGTCGCAGGAGTAAACTCAGAACATGATTTCACCTCACGCTTTTCTGTACCATGCCGACGCATGGCAGAGTTCCTGCATAAACACGAAGTTTTGTGTTTTATCCTTAAGGCAAGGTCTCCGAGCTGCGGCGTCATATCTCCACTGTTCACATCAGGCGGCATTGACCCCGTCGGTGCCTCTCCTGGAATCTGGGCAGACATGATACTCAAGGAATTCCCGGACATTCCGGTATTCACTGAAGATACGCTGCCACCAGAATATCTGCAGCAAAAAGCGGCAAGCTTGTAAAACGGGGAGCCGGCAATCGGGAATACAGTTTTTTTGAATGCCACTGAACCTGCGACGCGTGCCAGTCATCGGACAAAACCTGATATTCCATGGTTAAGAAATGTTAATTCTTACCGGTTATTTTATTTGGAGTTCAATGCTAGAATTGTCCCGTGTCCGCAGAAGACTGTCTGCTCCTGCAGAACAATGAAGCAAATGGCTCTTTGCACTGCTGTAGATGATGCAAAGAACCAACAACTTTGTGAAAGGGCGTTTATATGAAAATTAAAATTAAGGGAACTGCAAAATTTCTCCTTTGTACGGCCGCGACAATAGCGATGCTGTTCGCAATTACACAGCCTTGCTGCGCTGCACAGCAAGACATCTATAATGTGGCAGTTTTGCCGTCATGGAACAACCATCCGCATTCCAGGGAATTCGACTTTGCATTTCAACAGTACGGATACTCATGGACCAACCTGCAGGAATCCGCTCAGCAGATGGATTGGCTTGACGCGAACCTTGATAAATTCGACATGCTTTTTGCGCCATGCCTTTTTGGGTATACTCCGGACAATTCCGCTCCGCCATTCGATATGACAAAATACGCTGGACATATCCGGCAGTGGATAATGCAGGGAGGTAGCCTTTTCATAATAGACGCAAACTACCCAAAAACTCTCGCCTGGTTAAAATCCATAGACAAATCACTCGAGGTATCGTCAGAGAAATGTGACTATCTTGGTCCTGCCGTTGCAGAGGAACCGCTTGACTCAATCCTGTTTCTCCCCAAACAAGCCGAATACACTTTTTCATGGAACCATATGACCGTCCCCGATCAGGAAAAGACAGGATGGAAGATAATCTCAAGATGCGGACACGGGGATCCGACATTGATGATCAAGCGACTCGGAAAAGGAATAATTCTCATAACCGTAGGCCGTAACTATATACCGGAATTTATCGAAAACTTGAGAGTAAACCAGAATCTGCAGTCATTCAGCCTCGAAATTCTATCTTGCAACCTGCCGGACGTCATCCCCGGAACAAATTCATTTTCTGTAGTCTGCAAAAATACTTCTGAAAAGAAACTGCATGGGAAACTTATTCTTTCTGTTACGAGCTTGGACGAAGACGGAAATCCGTCAGGGACTCCCGAGATTTTTTCCTCTGAATCAGAAATAGCGCCGGGAACAGCCGGGGAATTCAAGCTCGAATGCCGTATATCGATGCGCGGACATGTTCGGGCCGAAATGAAACTGGTTTCTGGAAATGCCGAGGGCATCTGTTTCGATAGAGTTCTTAAGCTGCCGCCGCTCTTTTCTATCACAGGAACCGCACACCGCGGATTGGTGTCGGAAGCCCGGCGCTTCCCCTACGTGAGAATCGGAGCACAGGTATACCCAGACAAGACAGATCAGACGGAATTATCTCTTCGCATATCAGTTACCAACAGCCGCAATTCATGCGTCGGAAGCGTACAGGCTCCCGCTCAGATAGGATCCTTTATGGTTCCGGTGGAAGTGCCTAAAAAACTGCCGGCAGGAAAATACTCAGTTTTTGGAGAGCTGCTCGATAAAAACGGCGCTGTTATATCGTCATCCACATCGCAATTTGAAGTGGTTCCGGTTACGCCGGGACAAACACTTTTTGACGAAGATTCGGTTATGCTCCGCGAGGGACGTCCGTTTTTCCCCGTAGGAATTTATCACATAAATGCCGGATCGGGCCCATATACCAGTGAACTTGGGAGAATTGCCGACATCGGCTTCAACATGGTGCAAACGTTCAGCTGGGCTGGAACCTGGCATATAAACGAAATTCAGAAGCATGGACTTGCCACACTGTGGGAGCAGCTTCCGCATAGAACGCCGGAAGCATGCGCCATTCAGGGAGAAGTTTTAAGCACACACCCCTCCACCCTGATGTACTACACCATGGATGAACCGCCGCAGTCGCTGTTCGACTTTGTAAAGCAGCTTGATGACGCATGGCATCAAGCGGATCCGTTTCATCCCACATATGTCGTATCGTACCAGCCGCATCAATTTCATAGAAACGTATGGCTGAGTGATGTTCTGGCTCCAGATCCTTATCCCTATTCAACAAAAAAGGGTGAAGAGTCCCCAATTACGAATGTATCAAAATGGATGGATTTGGCTGGCGAGGTTTCCGGATGGAGCAGGCCCTACATATGTGTGCCGCAGTCCTTTGGTAAAGAGCCTCCCCTGATTTGGAGGAATATGGCATTTCAGGCAATTGTCCACGGAGCAAAAGGCCTTATCTGGTACCCATGGAATGATGGCGGAAAATCTGGAATGCGATGGGATCCGGAGCTTTTGCGTGAAGCGGAGATACTAATACCACAAATCAACGCGCTCTCCCCGGCAATACTCAACCATGATCCGCAGCCGAGGAAATTTACTGACGAAAACTACGATATACATGCCATGGTATGCCGCAATCCGGAAACGGGAACCTATTACGCAATTTTCGTAAACACTGCAGCAACGGCTGTATCCGCAGACATTGAAATACCGGAAATACCGGGGAGTCTGGATTTTGTCGAAGGTATTTTCGGGACACCGAAGGCCTCCGTTTCAAACAGTGTTCTGTCACTGTCTTTACCGAAGTTTGCAACCGGAATTTATTTCTGGGGCGGGCCCGCACCCGTGCTGGAAAAGAACGCGAAGGAATTCGCTCTCGGCAAACTGCCGCCCAGAGCATCCGGACGGACGATTAAAGTGGTCTCTTCTCAAGGGACGGCCGCCGTGCCTGCCGGTGCTTACACAAATCTTCAGGACGCTATTGACATCGCCCGTCACGGCGACGTCATCTCCGTTGGACCGGGCGTCTATTCTCCCATAGTGTCGGAGAACAAACTTATTGATATTGTCGCAGAGATTCCGGGAACAAACACCGTTATTGATGCATTTTCAAATGATCGCTGCGCCACGCTCTCGGTTAAAACGTACGGAGACATGACAGCTCAGACCAATACGCTGCTGCGGGGATTCGTACTGCGCAGCGGCAATGCTTCCAAGAGCCGCCACCGCAGCACAATGGGAGGATGCGTCATAGGCGGTACACTGGAAGACTGCAGCATCGAGCGAGGTATTGCACAGTACGGAGGCGGCGCCGCATACTGCAATATCTCATCAAGCAAAATTTTTTCCAACCGTGCATCTTTGAACGGAGGAGGAGCATACCTCTGCCGAGTATCTGATTCCGAGATCTATGGAAATTCCGCGACTTTTGACGGCGGGGCGTTTGAACTGTGCAGCGCATATTTTTGCGAAATTTTCAACAACAACGCCTCGCGCGATGGAGGCGCTATGCACTTCAGCGCCGCAGAATCATGCAAAATACGCGGGAACAGCGCACGAAGGAACGGCGGAGGAGGCGCCCATTCCAATATTCGGAACTCAATTGTCACCGCCAACAACGCATCAAGAAACGGAGGAGGGGCTTTCGCGGGCACAATCGAATTTTCCACTCTGTTTTCCAATACAGCCGCGGGCAAAGGCGGCGGTTTCTCTGCCCTTGATTCCTCCCACGGATGGGGTGCAAATGTCGGCGTGACAGACTCCATAATCTGGAGCAACACCTCGCGGTCGGACACCAACGAAACCGCGTCAATATACAACATCTCGTCCGTCACAAGATCATGCGTACAGTCAACGCCGGGGTCTGCAGCCATCCGAGGAGCAATAACAAATAATCCCTCATTTATGAATCCGTCCATTTCCGATTTCAGGCTCAGGCCGGATTCGCCGTGCATCGATATGAACACAATAAAATCCGGAACACCTGTACAATACGACCCCGACGGAAAGAAACGTCCCGGCGGAGGCGGTTATGACGCAGGCGCGTACGAAGCCGTTCCGGCAAATTTCTATATCGGGGACTGGGAATTCGACGGCTCTGCATTCAATGCGATCAGGAATAAACCGTCTAAGTTCACAGCCGCTGAAAAACAGATTCCATTGCCAAAATTAAAAGACGGCGCACTGGTCTTCGATGGTTCCTCTGCCGTTAAAAGCGCAAGAAGCCTCTCTTCTTTCGGCACTAACCTGAAATGGTGGTCAAAACTTCGATTTTCAATCACTTTTTCCGACGCCAAATCCGGAACACTTCTCTACGTTCCGAAAGGGGCCGACGGCGGGCTGTGGGCCGAAATCGACAATTCAGGCAGACTGCGCGTCACGTACATACTGGGGAACGCCAAGGACAACAACAAAACAGTTCTTGTCTCCGGACAAAATGTCGCCGGAGGCAAAAACATAACCGCCGTTATTGAGCTCTATAAATTCGGCGACGATAAAACAGTCTTGAGCGCAACCGTAAACGGCAAACCGGCGGAGCAGATATCTGCCCCTGAAATAAAAACCGCGTTCAGTCTTCCCTCCGGGAACTTCTTTCTGGGATGCAAAGACGCCAGGCAGCGCAACTTCTTCCGGGGTGTCGTAAATTCATTGAAAATCGAATTGGACGCAGAATAACCTGACTCGCAGACTTCAGGTGCGGGTATGAAGCGATCTTTCCATAAAAGACTCTCTCATCCCGCACCTGTTTTCCCTGCAGTCCGGCATAACCGGCCGGTTATGATACACGGCACAGTATTCCTTTCAGGTACAGCCCCTCCGGGAAAGACATCAGTACAGGATGATCCGGTGCCTGAGTATAGCGGCCGATCATACAGACATCGCGCCTCGCATCCAGAGCCGCATCCGATACGACTTTCTGGAAAAGCTCAGGAGAAACGCCGCCGGAACATGAGAATGTGGCCAGAAGACCACCGGGCCTGAGCAGTTTTATCGCCAGAAGATTGACGTCCTTGTAAGCGCGGCATGCGCGTTCCGCACCGGAACGGCTCGAGGCCAGTTTGGGAGGATCAAGAATCACCACGTCAAAACTCTCACCGCGATCCCTGTAGAACCTGAGCAGAGAAAACACATCCGCACAGACGATTTCGGGGCACGGCAGCCCATTTGCCTCAGCGTTCCTTGCAACAGCATCGACGGCGCTGCGGGAAGAATCAACTGCGCGTACATATTCCGCCCCGTGTTTCTCTGCACATAACGAAAATCCGCCGTTGTAGCAGAAAAGATCCAGAACTCTCTTTCCTCCGCAGAGCCCCGCGACGCTTTCCCAATTGTCGGCCTGATCAAGGTAGAATCCCGTCTTCTGCCCGTTGACTATGTCTACCGACCACTTCATGCCGTTTATGCATATTTCAACCGGATCCGGGATTCCGCCGGCAAGCGCCCCGCACTGCGGAGACAGTCCCTCTTTTTCCCTGGCTGGAGAATCCGACCTCTCATATACAGCGCATTCCGGGAAAACCGACGAAAACGCTGATGCTACGACATCCCTCATCCGCTCCGCTCCCGCGGTGAGCAGCTGTACACAGATCACATCCCCGTACCTGTCTGCCACGATACCGGGAAGGCTGTCAGATTCCCCGTGAACGACGCGTACAGCGTTATGGCTGACCCGGTTCCAGCGCCCGGCACGGAAAGACCAGGCGCGGGCAATTCTTCCAGCAAAAAAGTCCTTGTCTATTGTTTCCCCGCTGCAGAATGTAAGGACACGGATTGATATCTGAGAACGTTCCGAGTAGGTACCTCTGGCAAGAAAATCGCCGCCGGAAGAAAAAACGTCCGCAATACACCCGTCGGAAACTTCCCCGGAAACTCGAGACAAAGCGCCTGAATAAACCCACGGGTGCCTGTGCAGTACAGACTTTTCCCGTCCCTTTGCAAGAACCGCCTTCATATTTCAGCTCCGCCCCCAGATAGGCATGCGACAGCTACATCGCCACGCTTTTCGTCATCCCAATCACCGGCAAAAGAACTGCCAGAGCAACTATTAGCACAAATATGCCGACCGCAGCGATCAGCGCCGGCTCCAGAACCGACATGCGAATGGACAAAGATTTCTCCCAGACTCTGGATGCACGCCCGGCAGCTACGTCCAGCATCGATGAAAGGCATCCGCCGGTCTCCCCCACCCGCACCCATCCTGACAGGTTTCGGCCTATCAGCGGGATCTGCGATATACACGCCGAAAGCTGCGCTCCATTCCTGATCTTGTCCGCCTGCTCGCATGAGGCCTTTTCCACCGCGGCTATGCCCGTGCCGCGCCCGGCCACCGGAAGAGCGTCGACAATCTGCATTCCGGACTGCAACAACACAGACAGTATCGACGCAAAACGCATTTCCGCCAGAGAACGCCCGGGAGCTCCATAGAAATGCATTGCAAACCGACTGTACATCATCCGTATTGACGGCTTTTTCTCCGCAACGCGCTTTATCGCGGTATGGGCAATTGCCGCAGCCAACGCTATAAAGACAAGGCATCCGACGGTCACCTTGGCGGCGGAGACGGCAAAAACGCTTGAGGCAGGCAGTTCCAAACCGGCGGAAGCCAGCATCCGGGTAGTATTCGGAACAACGAAGCCAAGCATCACCGCCGCCACCGCAACCCCGAGACACATCACAAAACACGGATATACCAGCGCCGAACGAATCTTATCCCGCACCCCTTCCTGAACATCGATAAAATCAGCAGTCCTAACCAGCATCGAAGACAGCGTTCCCGACTTCTCCGCGGAAATTATAGCGGCGATCTCAAAACTTCCAGCGCCGCCGAACAGTTCTGAGACAGCAGAAGAAAGCTCCACGCCCTCTCTTATCCGCCTAAGGATGGATTCCACACAGTCTGAACGGCCGCTTTCCGACTCGCGCAGGAGGATAAGCGCAGACTCCAGTGTAAGCCCCGCACCAAGCAACGTACCCAATTCCCGGTAAAACGCAGACCGCACCTGCGCCGGAACCGCGCCGGATTCCCGTCCGGCGCGGATGGTCTCAGCATAGATTCCCTCATCGGCAAGAAGTTTCCGGGCTTGTTTTACATCCTGCGCATTTACAGTTCCGCGGCATCGTATACCGCCGACCTTGTATCCCCGGTAAACATAACGCGCCATCAGAAAACCCCATACCGTGAAATATCAAAGCCTGCAGAGCAGTCCTGAAGCCACTTCTTCAGCAGTTTTCCTGCCTGCCAGCACCTCAACGAGGAACAAAGCAAACTTCATCGCGGTGGCCGGCCCACGGGATGTAATAATGTTGCCGTCGCGAACAACGTCCTCGTCCGGACAGTAGACCGCATCGGGGATCCTTCCCTCCATTCCCGGATAGCACACGGCCCTGCGCCCGGCCAGAACACCTGCCGCATGAAGGGCGACCGGAGAAGCGCATATCGCGGCAACGTAACGGTCCGAAGACTGCGCGAACCGTCTCACGGCATCCAGTACCCGCCGGTCATCACAGAATGCCTCCATGCCTCCAAGTCCGCCCGGAAGCACCAGCATATCCGCATCGTCGACTTCCTCGCTGTTCCACATCTCGTCCGCCACAAGTCCGACTCCGTGAGCGCAGTCAATGTCTATTCCGCCCTCATCGTCGATGGACAACATCACGACATGTATGCCCGCACGCCTGAGCACGTCCGCTATTGTGACAGCCTCAAGCTCCTCTGTTCCGCTCGCAACAGGAATAACAACCTTCATTTGTCACCTCTTTTTTCAAACCGGGAATCAAAGTCAAGAAAAGTTCCACGGAGAAGTGACCGCGGACACATGGAATAGCTGAAAATAATCTCTCCGCCTCGCGGAACATAACCATCGAAACTCACGGAAATCTCCGCCTCTTCCCCGCGCTCGAATTCGTATCCGTAAAGAATATCCGCCTGCTGCCTGTCTTTCTCCGAGATCGGTTCAAGATGGCACTGCACATCGTAAAACGAGGCAAGCGCCACGTTGTCGGAGTCTCCGTAGCCAAAAATACCGCTAGTCTCCTTGCTCATCACGGACTTTGTCTTTACGCGGAATTCAGCCGCAAGCTCGCCGTTCAGTATAAAGCGAACAACCCCCGTGAGCTTGTCGCCCACAAAAGCCGCGTCCTCCCGAGAAACGCCGGAAAACAGCAAAGACATGCGCATATCTTTGGACCGGAAACGAATCTCCTTGAAAGCGCGCCTGTTCACGCCCGTATGCACCGGCCCGCCTTTCATCACCACGCCGCCGCGCCGCGTAAGCGGATTCCTGTACGTATCCCACGCACCCACGACAGCATCCGCCAGAAAAGGCAAAATGCATAGAACGACAACAACTGCCAGTATCTTGAAAAACTTTCTCATCGCCTCAGCGTTTTACGCGCCCCGAAGCGTTTCCGCTCATAAGGGAAACGACCTCGCCTACCGTGCATCTGTTATAATCTCCGTAAATAGAATGTTTCAGGCAGCTGGCCGCCACGGCAAACGCCGCAGCCTTCGCCGGATCAGAATATTCTTCGGTGTTGAGAGCGTATATCAGCCCGGCGCAGAACGAATCTCCGCCGCCCAGACGGTCCACTATGCTGCGTATCTCGTACGGAGCATAGGTTCCATCCGCAGACAACGGCGCAAAACTGGCATTTCCGCTAGCAGCCTCATAGAGCATCGCTCCCCAGTTGTTGTGATCCGCCGAGTGGCTCTCGCGCAGCGTTATCGCCACATGCGACGCCTTGGGGAACCGTTCGGACAGCGCCAAAGCCACGTTCCGGTATGCAGATACATTTATCCTGCCGGACTCCACGGAGGTGTCCGCCGCGTGTATTCCGAAAACATCCGCGGCGTCTTCCTCATTGCCGATTATCACATCGGCCAGAGGCACTATCCGCCCCATGCAATCCGCCGCAAGTTTCTTCGGCTCCGTTCCTGCGCGCCATTTCCAGAGCTTTTTCCTGAAATTCAGGTCGCACGAAATCTTTATGCCGCAAGCCGAGGCCTTCTCCGCAAGCGCAAGCGTGGAAAGATATGCTTTCTCCGTAAGGGACGGAGTAATGCCCGAAAGATGAAGCCACGTTACGCCATCGAGCATCGCGTCAAAATCATAGCCGTCCGGTCCGGTCTCCGAAACAGCGCTTCCAGCCCTGTCATACACCACCGCGGAACCGCGCTGGTTCGACCCCGGCTCTGCAAAATATATTCCCAAGCGCCCGCCATCAGTACGCACAATGCGCTCCGTATCCACACCAAGCCCGCGCATCTCCGCAATGAAAGCGTCCACTATAGGATTTGCCTTCGGAAGCGCAGTAAGATACCTCGACCTCATGCCGAATTGAGCCAAACTTACGCATACATTAGCCTCTCCGCCCCCGAAAATCGCCTCTATCCGCCCGGGGAACGACTGAGAAAACCTGAGTTTTCCCTCAGGAGACAAACGAAGCATAACTTCACCAAATCCCGCGACACAAACATTGTCCATATCCGTAATCTTCCTCTATCCGGCAGGCACGACCGCCAAACAAAAAAATGGCGGAGAGGGGGGGATTCGAACCCCCGGTACCAGTTGACCCGGTACGACGGTTTAGCAAACCGTTGCCTTCAGCCACTCGGCCACCTCTCCGCAGAACTCCTCACAGGCCGCAGCGAGAGCACACCGCAACCCGTTCAAATGCGACTCAATATACACTAACATCTGTACGATATCAAGATAAAATGCAGACAAAACGCGCATGCGGCATGCCTGAGCATTTGCCTCATCTGTGACCTTCACCGAAAAGCTTCCGCCACGTACGCAGCCTAACAAAAGCGTTTTCCTCGAGACTGCCCGCAAAAAGCCACACATCGGAAGTATGAAAAACCCCCGCCCCCATCATTCCACGGGAGTCGTATTCACTGTTTTCCGGCAAGTCTACAATCAACGCGCCCTTCTCAGCATCCACCCTCGCGCCGCACAGATTCCGGAATCGAGCAAAACGCCGCTCCGGCGCCTTTTCCCAAAAGCGGTAAAACACAGACTCCTTGTTCAAGTCACTGCCAGCGGGCGCAGAATCCGTCCGCCAGTTCAGCGGATTTATCACAAAAGTTCCCTTGCCGGAAAATACCGTCTCCCCGGCATTCGGGCTCTGGGTATTCCACACCACAACAACTCCCGCGCCGGACTCGTCAGACGCCGGCAGTATCCCGCTCGCGGACATATCCGAACGAATCCTGTCCGCAGATACGGATGGAAGGCCTATCAGATAAGCGGCTACAAATCCACCCGAAACAGACACGCACCCGCCCCGGCGAATAAGCTCATACAGATCCATCGCCCCCTGACTGTGCCCAAACAATATGTACGGGTTGCCGTTGTTCCAGTTTTCCAGATAGCTCCTGAACGCGAGAATTGTGTCGGAATATCCCGCGCAGAAGCCCTCCTCCGTCCGGAAATCGCTCCCGAGAGTCAGCGCTTTCATACACCTCAAGAATTCCAGCTGACGGATTTTCGGCGCAAAGACCCGTACATTGGCCCCGAAAAGCCCAGTCTGCGCACAAGCAAAATCAAGAGCTTTGGCGGACACTTCCGCGTCATCAAAGTCCATAAGAGGATTGTCTTTGTCTGAGACAAGAGTTGGATACACGTAGAAAACGTCTATGGCCGCGGTATCGGACTCACGCGTATCGGCAATAAGCCAGTTGTTGGTATTTGAATAGTCCGCCGCACCCTGACCGGCGCAAACCGCCGCCGTGTCCGGGCGGACAGGCAAAACCTCCGCGAGAGACGCATTCAGCGCGCATGCGGCCGCAGCGAATGCCAGCCGCAAAACCAACGCCGCCTTCCTGAACATCAATGACGTACCGTACATACGAAATCCGTATTATTTTCTGACAAACTCCGTCGAATCCTGCGGGAACTTCAGTATATGAAGAGCATCTCCCGGTATTTCGGCAAAGGCCACGCATCGTCGTCCACGACAGACTCAAGAGAATCGACTATGGTTCGCATTTTTTTCATGGCAGGAACCACTCCGTCTCCGTTTTCCTTAAGTTCTTCGGACAGATCCTCGCACGCAGTATGCAGACGATCCAGAAGCTCACCGATAACGCGAAGCTCTTCTTTCAGTGCGGACTCTCCCTGCCCTCCGCCGGTACTCTGCGAACAGGACAGTGCGCCTGCGATCTTCACAAACTCGCTTCTCGCTGCCGGCAATACCATATTCCTCGCAATTTCCAGAGAAATGCCGCCCTCTATATTTATCCGGCGGCGGTATTCAGCAAGAAAGACCTCGTATCTCGAAATCATTTCTATTTTTGAAAACACACCGTACTTCTCCACCAGATCCTGATTTTCCGCATCAAGCAGAGGCTTGAGCGCTTCCGGTGTAGAGGACAGATTAGGCAAGCCTCTTCTGCCAGCCTCCGCCACCCATTCGGCGCTGTAACCATTCCCGTTGAATATTACGCGGCGGTGCTTTGAAATCACATCCTTCACAACCTGCTGAAGGCCGTCGTTGAACTCCTCCGGAGAGAGTTTCTCCAGCCTTCCGGACATATAGTCCATGGACTCGGCTGCGATTATGTTCAACATCATGCAGACTCCCGCGCACGACTGGCTGGCGCCCGGCGCGCGGAACTCAAACTTGTTGCCGGTAAACGCAAACGGACTTGTGCGGTTGCGGTCCGTTGCGTCACGCGGCAGCGGCGGCAGCGTATCCACTCCCATGCGCATCTCGCAGGAGCGCCTGCCCGATTTTTCCGAACCGTCGAGTATCCTGTCAAGAATGCCGCTCAGCTGGTCGCCGAGATAAATCGAAATGATGGCCGGGGGGGCCTCGTTGGAGCCGAGCCGCAGGTCATTGCCTGCGCTGCAAGTCGTTGACCTAAGCAAGTCTGCGTGCTTGTCTATTCCCCTTATCACGGCCGCAAGCACCGTCAGGAATATCATGTTCTGCTCCGGATCGTTGCCCGGATCAAACAGGTTGCGATCCCCGTATTGCACCGACCAGTTGTTGTGTTTACCGGAGCCGTTGACCCCGGCGAACGGTTTCTCATGCAGCAGACATACAAGCCCGTGCCTGTCCGCTACAGTTCTGAGCACCTCCATGACAAGCATGTTGTGGTCGACCGACAAATTCAGCTCCTCGAAAACAGGCGCAAGCTCGAACTGCGCCGGAGCCGCCTCGTTGTGACGTGTTTTCGCCGGAATGCCGAGTTTCCAAAGTTCCTCTTCTGCTTCCGCCATGAAATTGGCGACTCTGGGCTTTATTGAACCGAAATAATGATCCTCCAGCTGCTGGTGCTTGGACGGAGGCGCGCCGAAAACGGTACGTCCGCACTGAAGCAGGTCCGGCCTGTGCAGATAGAACCTCTTGTCGATGAGGAAAAACTCCTGCTCCGCACCGAGCGTAATCTTTACGGGCAGGCTGTTCGGCATCCCGAAGCATGACATCAGCCTTCTCACCGACGCTTTAAGCGCCTGCATCGAACGCAAAAGCGGAGTCTTCTTGTCCAGCGCCTCCCCTGTATAGCTGCAGAATGCAGTCGGTATGCACAAAATTGCATCCTTGGAATAGCGCTTTATGAATGCCGGGCTTGTCGGATCCCAGGCAGTGTATCCGCGAGCCTCGAATGTGGAACGTATCCCGCCGGATGGGAAACTTGACGCATCGGATTCCCCCACTATCAGGTTCTTGCCGGAAAACGACATTATCGCCTCGCCGTGCCCGGCTGGCTCCATGAATGCGTCGTGCTTCTCCGCCGTTCCTCCGTTAAGCGGCTGGAACCAGTGTGTATAATGCGTTGCGCCACGGTCTATCGCCCACTCTTTCATGGCATGCGCCACATCCCCGGCAATCGAAGGATCAAGAGGAACCCCGTTGTTTATCGTCTCCAGAAGCGCTTCCGCGATACCTTTGGGCAGATACTTGCGTATCGCCTTCTCATTAAAGACGTCAACCCCGTACATATCAAGATTTGTACGTCCTGCCCCGCAGGGAGTTCCTGAAAAATCCTCCGCGATTTTGTCTATCGCCATGATACGGTTATAACTGCCCATCCCGCCTCCGGTTACAATCATCTTTCCAATAAAATCTGTCAGCCGCAACAACCTTCACGGCTCAGTATTCTATCACAAGAAATTGTCCGAGGGCTAAAAAACTTTATTCTAAAGACAGAAACATATTGTATCATAAGACAGATACTGAACGAAAACACAGCTTGACGGCCTTATCAGGTGATGAGTCAAGTACTTGCCTCAGTACAATGGAAGAATGAAAAACATAACCAGAAAGGCTGCAGCCGAATATTTGGAACAACGCCTCGCATTATGTCATACTGAAATCTCGCTCTGCAAAGAACCGGCTGTTGAATGAATTTTGCAGAGTGAAAAGCCGCGAAAGCATGTATACCAGTAAACTGCCTCGAGAAACGCTGAAATTCCGCGAACATTCCGGACGAGAATGTACATATACTGGCAAGGCGTCCGAACTCATTGGGGGAATGCATCGGTATTCCGGATGCATTTGTTCGCAGTACCCGGCTGCTGGGATCGAAAAACATTTCGCAGAATTCAGAGATAGCTGTCATGTCTCGCTAAGAGAAGAGGACAAGATTCTCAAAATCAGCGTCGGCACAATCGGCAGGCACCTCAAGGAGAAACGAAAATCTTAGCTCGATGCGAAAAACCTATGCCAAACCATCAAGCCGCCCGACTCGAATTATAATGACGTGGAGTCAAAAGAAACGCAGCTTGCAGCGACCATCACGCCTGAGAATGTGCAGACAGCCACTGCCGCGCCCTGCATATACGATATGTCCGGCACCTTAATTTGGATGCTTTTACTTGTGAACAAACGAACGCAATGAATTGAATTCCATCCCGTTCAGAACAAAAGCGCAGCCGATATTTTCGCTGCATTGGAAAAATCATCGATGCTTTCCATGTCAAATCACTTCACTATTCGGCAGTAGCTGCGAATTCATGAACGCCCATCTTGTTCGATTTGTGCAATAATATCAGCAAATCAAGCATGGCCATCCCATATCCGTCAAATGCAATAATGGTAATGCGCATGTGGGAGTAAAGAACGAAAAGAAGGAATGGAAACATCGTACGAGGCATTTTCGGCGAAGCCGGTTATGATATGACGATCCAACTATGCCTTCACTCAATACGGGAATATGTAAAAAAAAATTAAAATCAACAAAAACCGCTTGAAAAGGTATTAAACACCTGTTATATTAGAAGGCACAAGGAGGAAATAATATGGTAAACATGCCGTCTATAAACAAATCTTACATCGGGTTTAACCTCGACGTCGAGCTAGTTGCGCTCGCAAAGCGCGAGGCGAAAAACCGGAAGATGACGCTGACTGACTTTGTTCAGTACATCATCCAAAAGGAACTGGATAAATCCGGGACGGAATTGACCAATGAAGACACAGAATGGATTATTGAGCAGATTAGAAAGAACAAGGAGAAGCGTAACAATGGCTAACAACTCGATTAAAATAACGGTCTCACTCCCGATCGCATTATAGTACATTTGTGAAGAGCAGTATCTGTACATCAATTTGTGCAGCCGTTCTGTTCAGCTTGTCAGGCGCAACAAACAGACAAAAGCGCAAGAAAACAGGAAAACCCGTGATACGCCAAAGACTCCGGCCGAAAGCGCGATTCCTCTCCTTAAAGAACGAATCGCATACAGATTGATGCGGTATATAAATAAAATCAACACCACCATTCTAAGAAAAAAAATTGCTGGCGGAGCTTAAGCATGCCAGACGGAGAATGAGTGAGAACCGAAATGTGCCGGGGCAGCAGGGCTGGACTCTGCGCTTCGCTCCGCCACTTCGGGGTCTTCCAACACCAATCACCCGAAACATATCGCAGCCGTTGCCGGCATTGTTGCATATCTGACGCAACACCCCAATGATTCAGCCTCTGACGAAACCCTGCGGTATCTTTCTATTTGACACAACGCGCTCAATAATTTCACGCATAACACACTTGCGAACATCGTCATCCGCCGCAGCAACCTCGTGTTGGGCCGCTTCCATATCGTAAAGGCACTCACACCCATGACTATCGGACACCAGCTTCCATTTTCCATCAAAAACCATATACCATCCATCAGGATGGTGTTTCAAAACGGATGTTTCCGGAACAAGAGCGGAAAAAACATAATCTCGGCAGGAGTCCGCTTTACCTTCCAGTATCGGCCTGAGGGACAAAGAGTCCTCAAAGTCTGTTCCAGCATCTGCATAGTCAGTAAAAGTACTTGCCAAATCTTGAAGTTCAACAAGAGCTGATACCCTCCTATTGGGCAGGATTCCCGGTCCCATTGCACATAACGGAATATGCACTGAAGGGTGTTCCGGCCTGCTCTTTCCAAAAACGTTAAAATCACCCAACATCTCTCCATGATCCGAGGAATAAATCACAATTGTATTGCTGAGCACCCCTGTGTCATCAAGAAACGAAAGTATATTACCAATAAGCCTGTCGATATTTTCCAGCATACTGGCATAATTTCGTCTGACGTTCAATGCCTGCTCTGCATTGCCTGTCCAACATAACGGCATAGGAAATTTTTGACTGCGCTCCGCAATAATGCCAAACATTCTTTCTGTTACATCAAAAGGCTGATGCGGCCCAGTAAAATTCACTTGAAGAAACCATGGTGCGTCACGAGGAAATGACTTGATCATATCCAGAGCATTTCCGCATATCCAATTGTCGCAGTACAAATCTTCCGGAAGCTTTGTAGGGTGCGTTTTTAAACCACGGCGTATCATGTCTTCGACATGGTACTCCCTCCATCCCCTTTTTTCCAACTCTGCCATGTATGGATCATGAGGACTATTCCTACCGGAAACCACTGCATCTATCTTTCCGGCATTATCCAGAGCATGTGTAAAACCCATATTGCGCAAACACTGAGACCAACCATCCAACCCCCACTCCAGAACAGGCTTATGAAAGTCGAATTTCCCAACACCACCCACTGAATAGCCTGCATTTCGAAGCGCCGTGTAAAATGTCGGAATACTGTCTTTGTAGCATTGTCCGTTATCCCTGACCCCACACCTGAAATAACGTCTTCCAGAGGCTAGACACGCTCTGGCAGGAGCACACAAAGGAGAAGGAGAAAAGGCATTTTCAAATAAGCAACCCTCTCTCATCATGCGCCGGAAAACAGGCATCTCAAGCGGTAGCGTTTCGTTTAAAGGAATCCAGTCCCCACGATGCTGATCAGGCAGCAGCAACAAAATATTTGGTTTTTTCATGCCTCAAAACACAGAATTATTGCTTTTTCTTCTTCCTTGTAAGTTCGTCATCAATATCTTCATTTACACTTCACTCCATGAAATAATCGACACAATATACAATAAACGGTACCTCGTTTAAAGTCATGCCACGATGCACCTCATGGAAATTCAGCACGTTAAAACCGTCCGTGCGCATATAAAATCTCTCTATAACTCACAAACGAGTGACACGCCAATCGGCCGGACGGCCGTTTTCATATGGCATGAATCCGTGGAACGGCCTTGGATCTCCGTCAAATACAAGGGGCATGAAAAAAGCATCTCCTTCCCACATCGGAAGTTTGGGGATGTCGGATATTCTTACCCACGACAAAGTACCCTCTTCGTTCTCCGAGTACGGCTCTCCCTCATACCCGTCTATCAGGAAAATAAACCCCAGCCAGTCGCGCTGCGACGGGCCGAAACCCGTCCACGAAACAGTACCGCGCAAACTCATGGAAGTGACTGTCAGTCCGGACTCTTCGCGTATTTCACGAATCATGCCGTCAGCCACGTTCTCATTCCGTTCAACCTTGCCGCCCAGACCATTGTACTTTCCAAGATTCTCATCTGTCGAGCGAAACGTGCGGTGCACCATCAGCACCGAAGACTTGTCCCGCGACAGCACGAACCCCAGCGTAGCCGCAATCGGCATATAGTAATTGCCGGACATATCATGCACTCCACATGCGGCATGCCGCAGCTTCAGGGCAAATAAGCGCCGAAAGAGCGGAGCTCCTCACGCAGCGCCTGAACATCCACGGCATGAACATCACCGCCGCACGACGTACGGGCCATCGCCGCCGCGATCCCCGCAGCTTCCCCCATGCACAGGCAAACCGGCATGACGCGCGTCGAACCCTGCATTACCCTGTCCGTGGAGATCGTGCGTCCGGCCACAATCACATTGCGGACGCCTTTGGGAAGCAGGCTCCTGTACGGGACTCCATGCGATTCGCCCTTACCATACCGGCGTTTAATTTTTTCGTCTTCCGCCGCCTCGCTCACGTTCTTCTGCTGCTTTTTGCGGTGAATGTCTATGTAGTAGCAGTTGCGGCATATTTCGTCGTCAAATGTCCTGCGCGCCACATAGTCGTCCTCCGTGAGAACATAGTCACCCACAATTCTGCGGCTCTCCCGCGTACCTATCACCGGAGCGGTCTGCGTAAGGTGCGCATTGGCAAACGCGGGACAGAATTCAGCGCAGGCGTCCCGGAATGCCTTTGCAATCCGGCGGCCCTTTACAAGCCCGCGGCTGACCGAATACGGATCCGTGGAATCCACGTCCCACACGTGGCCTGCATTGAAACCTACCACACCGGGCCCGATCAGGCTGTTGCAGGCGTGTGAGTCCACTATTTCCGGATACTTCCCCGAGGCCAGTATGTCGTTTATTGCCTCATGTCCGCGACAATACCTTATGCCGCCGACATACTCGTACGAATATGTGTCCACGTTGGACAGGGTGAAGCAATGCGTGGCCGGCTGAAGCTCGCCGTCCTCGCC
>CASEAR010000118.1 GCA_949285835.1 uncultured Verrucomicrobiota bacterium
TTATGCGGTGTGGGTGAACGGAAGCCCGGCGGGTGCCGGCGTGTTCCCGGACGTCCCTCCGGAGCGGCAGTTCGACGATCTGGACGTCGCGCGGTTTCTGCGGCGCGGAACGAACAGCCTGCGGATTGTGCTTTACATCCAGGGGGCGGATTCCTTCCAGCACATTCCCGGGGACGCGGGCGTTTTGTTCTGCCTGACTGCATGCGGTGAGGCCTTTGTGAGCGGCCCGGAGGTGTCATGGAGGGTTTCGCCGTGCTACCATTCCGGAAAGATGCCGCGCAGGACATCGCAGCTTGGATTTACATTTGAGTACGATTCTAGACGAGAGCAATGCGATTCCGGATGGAAGAAAATCTGCGAAAAAGATTTCGCTCCGGAGCGGCGTCCGGCGGCGCTGATCCCCCGCCGCACCCTCAGGCCGGAGTCGGGGCAGCCGTGCCGCTCCGAAATTGTGGCTCAGGGAATTTTGTTCGGAGGGGCCGGAGACTCTCCGTCTGAGGACATGCAGACCGCCGCAATGGCCGCGAGAACCCCGAGGCAGATGTTTGGCGGTCCGGAATGTCCGGAACTGCCTTCGGCCTGCGGCATCGCCGTTGATGACGGGTGCGCAGGCTCGGACGGCGTGTACGTGGTGGCAGATCTGGGGCAGGAGACCTCCGGGTACCTTTATCTGGAGCTGGATGCGGCCGCTGGCGCGATTGTGGACGCAGGGCACGGTGAACATCTGGACGATCTGCGGGTGAGGGCGCATGTCGGGGACAGGAATTTTTGCGACCGCATCATATGGGGTGGGGGGCACAGGGTTTTCACGCACTGGTACAGCAGGATCGCCGGGCGGTACATACAGCTGAACATCCGGGGCGGCGGCCGCGTGAGGATCTTTGCGATAGGGATTGTGCCGGTGGAGTATCCGGCGGCGGTGCGGGGGAGTTTCCATGCGTCCGACGGGCTTGCCGAACGGATTTTTTCAACCTCTGCACGTACGCTCCGGCTTTGTATGCATGAGCATTACGAGGACTGTCCGTGGAGGGAGCAGTCGCTGTACGCCAACGATGCCAGGAATCAGGCGCTTTCGGGTTATTATGCCCTCGGCGAATACGCTTTCCCGGCGGCCTCGTTTGAACTTCTCGGCAGGGGGCTGGGCGGCGACGGGTGGCTGGAGATGTGCATGCCGGCGCGAATCAGCATAACAATCCCGTCCTTCACGTTCTGCTGGATTCTGGGAGTGCGGGATTTGTGGATGTACGGAGGGAGCAGATACGGCGCGCATAAGCTGTACGGCGCCGTAAAGCGCATATTGGAGAGCAGGGCGGCGGAAATGACGTCTAATGACCTTCTTCCGTGCCCGGCGGGGGAAAGGTACTGGCAGTTTTACGATTGGGCGCCGGGTTTGAGCGGCAGCGAGCGGATATATCCGGGAGAGAAGCGGTACGACGCTGCGCTGAACCTGTTTTTCTGTCTCGCGCTGGAGGCTGGTGTGCAGCTTGCTGCAGCAGCGGGAGACGCCGGGCATGCAGCGTTCTGGGCCTCGTGTGCGGATCGTGTGCGCGGCGCTGCGTTCCGTGAATTCTGGAGTCCGGAGGAAGGAGTGTTTGTTTCATACCGGGGGGATAAGTCTTTTGCCCACAAGTGCGAGCTTGTGCAGGCTCTAGCGCTGCTGGCCGGGGCAGCGCCCCGGAAAGAAGCGCGAGATCGCATTGTCCATGAACTGCTTTCTGGAGCCGGGCTGGTAAAGACGACGCTGAGCCAGTCCCTGTACAAATATGAGGCGCTGCTTTCCTGCGGCAAGGACGCCGTCCGTTTTGTGTTCGGCTCCGTGATGGACACGTGGGGCTCGATGCTTGCGCGCGGGGCGACCAGCTTCTGGGAAACAATCCGCGGGGCTTCCGATTTTGAAGGCGCCGGGAGCCTGTGCCACGGCTGGTCAGCTATCCCCGCATACATTTTCGGCGCGTATGTGCTCGGGATACGCCCCGCGGAGCCCGGATACGGCGCAGTCTGCGTGATGCCGGCGGATTTCGGGCTCGAATCCGCCTCCGGTACGGTATGCACCCCGCACGGCCCGATCCGCGTGCAGTGGAGCAGACCGAACGGGGTTCTGTCCGGAACGGTATGGGTTCCCCGGAAGTGCAGGTGTATTGCTGCAGACGGGATTGAGGTGGTCTGCCGTGGAAATTAACAAAGCGGGAGAATGAACATGTCGGATGAAACGGACAGTGCCATGAAAGAGAAGAGCGAACATCGTTTTCTGAACCGTATAGCGGAAAAGTCCGGCAACGCATCCGCAGCGCCGGTGCTTATCGTCGCGTTGGGCGACAGCGTGACGCAGGGCTGCGCGGCGGATGGGGTTATGGATCCTGAACATGTTTACCACAATGAACTCAAGAAGATGCTGGAAAAGCGCTTCCCGAATTCGGTGTTCAGCGTTATCAACGCGGGCTGCAGCGGAGAGTCCCTGCCCGGTGGCGTCGCCAGGCTTGAGCGGGATGTCCTGAGGCACGACCCCGATCTGGTTATAGTGGGGTACGGCCTGAACGACGCATGCGCGGGCACGGCGGACAGCGCGTCGGATTTTGGGGCGCTGCTGAGCTCTATGGTGAAAAAAATCAGGGAGTCGAACGGGGCCGACGTTATCCTGCTGACGCCGAATATGATGATTACTCACGACAATCCGGCGGTAGCGGAGAAATGGCGTAAATCGGTGGGCCTTTTCATTGGAAAGCAGACCGACGGCACGCTTGACGCCTATGCTGCGGAGATTCGGCGTGCCGACGCGGACGTGGCGGACGTCTATGCGGAATGGAAGAGGATGGAAAACTGCAGGGTGGATACTACGCTTTTGCTTTCTAACGGGATAAACCATCCGAATGCCGATATGCACAGGATGGCTGCGGAGAAAATAATGGAAGTTGTGGAAGGATGGAAATGAGATTGAACGGACTTATTGCGGCTCCAAGCACGCCGATGGACAAAAATGGCGGAATAAGGACGGATATTATTCCGGAATACGCTGACTGGCTTCGTAAAAGCGGCGTTTCCGGTGTGTTTGTGAACGGAACTACTGGGGAGAGCCTGTCGCTCTCGCCGAGGGAGCGCATGGAGCTTGTGGCTGCGTGGTCTCGCGTGTGCGGAGACAGCTTTAAGCTTATCGTCCATGTGGGCGACAATTCCCTGCCGGTGAGCAAAGAGCTTGCGGTGCAGGCGCGTGAGGCGGGCGCGGCTGCGGTGGGGGCCATGCCGCCATCGTTTCTGAGGCCGTCAAATGCCGGAGCTCTTGCGGAGTGGTGTGCGGAAGTGGCTTCCGCCGTTCCCGAGCTTCCTTTCTACTATTACCACATCCCGTCCATGACAGGGGTGTTCGTAAAGATGGCAGATCTTTTCCCGCTGGTATCCTCAATTCCTTCGTTTGCCGGCGTCAAATTCACTTACGAGGATATGATGGATTACCAGATGGCTGTCGATTATGAAGGCGGCCGGTTCGATGTGCTGTTCGGGCGTGACGAGATGCTTCTTTCCGGTCTTGTATGCGGTGCGCGCGCGGCGGTCGGGAGTACATACAACTATATGGCCCCTGTGTACTTGAATTTGATCCGGGCGTATGACTCAGGCGACATGGTAATGGCGAGAAAGTGGCAGGCCAGATCGCACAGCCTCGTGAGGGTCCTGCAGCATTCCTCAAACGGGATTGCGTGCGGCAAGGCTGTGCTGTGCCTGCGCGGGGTGGACGTCGGCCCGTGCCGGAGTCCTCTCCCGGCTTTTTCCTCCGGGGAAGTGGAGAAGCTCAGGCGGGAGCTTGAGTCTATTGGATTTTTTGAGTGGTGCGACGGAGTCGATCCGCAGTCCGGACGCTGAAGTTCTGTGAGGTCTCTGACTGCGGAAATCGAAAGACGACGCATATTGGGACATGAACGACTTGTCGGATGCGGCATACGGATGCATGAGGCGACTTTGCTGCAGACATGCTGAAATTGTGCGGGTAATAGACATAAAATTGCGGGATGTTTGCGGTATTGACACGGCTGTGCCTTATTTGTCAGCATATGGCTGTTTTGAAGCGCTGATGTTTAGAGGACAGAGATCTGCGGCTTTGGGAGCTTGTCGCAGTTCGGCACAACGGAAGCACAATGGGACTGGAGGTACCGTTTATGGTCAGGAAAACAAGTGAAGTGGAGGAGTCCACGCAGCAGGTAGCTTTGTGCAGGAAGCTGCGCGATGCGATAATTCTCGGAAAACTGCATCATGGGCAGCGCATAACCGAGAAATTTATTTCGGAGATGATGAATGTCAAGCGAGGTCCGGCGCGAGAGAGTCTTCTGATCCTTGAGGGGCAGGGGCTTGTGCGCAAGGTTTCGTCGCTGGGATACTTTGTCGCGAGTCATACGCAGGACGAAATTCAGGACATATACGACATCCGTACCGGGCTGGAAAAGCTTGCCGTCATACGTGCGGTGAAAAATGCGACGCGCGAGGACATTGTCCGCCTGCGTCTGGCATGTGATGAAATGCGGGCCGCAATTGCCAGCGGTGATGAGGACAGGCGCGTGCGGGAGGATATCGCGTTTCATGAGGCGCTGGTGGAGGCGTCCGGAAGCAGGATAATAAAGCATATGTACAATTCGCTGCCCAGACCGTTTTACAAGACTGTGCAGCTGTCGGAACGCAAGACGGAGCGCGTGGTCACGCAGCATGAGGAACTCTGCCGGGCAATAATGGAGAAGGACATGGAAAAGGCTGTCCGGACGCTTGAGTTGCATATTTCCGAGCGTGATTTCGAGGATTGATGCGGAGATTTGTTGTCTTGCATCATACTGTCAGCCAGATTTCAGAATGCAAAACGGAGGATGAAGCGACATGTTTAACAAATGCAAGCCAGCGGGAGCGGGCCGCATATTTGCGATATTTGCCGCGGTAATGCTGTCTGTATTTCCCGGAGAAAGTTTGACAGGGGCAGTGCCTGGGAAGTCGACGTCAGGCTCTTCCGGCGTTGCGACCTCCCTGCATGGACCGCGCCCCGTACGCAACAATCCGGCTGTGCGTCCCGTGCGCGCGCTTTCCCCGTCAGGTTCTTCTGACGGAGACTTCAGAGTAAACGGCTCGATTTTCTACCCGAAGTACATTGCCGAGGGGACTGTTTACACCAGAGGCGTGGCAGATATGCCTCTGGCGGAAAATTCTGCACAAATTGCGGAATACATGAGCAAAATGCCGTCTAAGTACAACGACCGCGGGGTTAAGACGTCACTCAATGCGACCTTCTTCAATCTCCCGGTCTATCTGGTAGATTCCCGGGATCCCGAAACCCCGCGTGTCAGGGTGAATGTTCCGGAATTCCGCAACCACATGGTTACAGAGTCCATGCGTGAAGTCCTTTTTTCAGATGATATTCCCATTCCGGATTGGGCGAAGGCCGCGAATCCTCAGCGCGCCGGAGACTCTGCGATGGCTATATACGATATAGGCACCGGGATAATAAGAGAGTATTTCTTTATACTGAAGAACGACGATGGCAGCTGGACGGCTTCCTACGGAGGATACAGCCATGATATGTTTGATCTGGCCAAAAAGAACTACGCCTGCCAGCACAAGGAAGGATCGGATTTTGTCACGGGTATGATCGGCGCCCCCGGACAAATCGGCATTGAAGAAGCCCGTCGCGGAGAAATCCGGCATGCGGTCTGCTTCACCATGGCCAACGCGCGCAAAGGCGTTGTATGCTGGCCTGCTGTGCAAAGCGATGGCACAGACGATAATCCCAATGCGCCCGCCCAAGGCCAGTGGTTCAGGCTCCCGCCCGACCTGAATATAAAAAAGCTGAAATTGAAGCCGATGACGGAGCTTATCGCTCTGGCCGTGCAAAAATACGGCGGTTTTGGATGCGATAAAAACCTGTTCTGCCACGCATTCAACGCAGAACCGGGATTTGTCGAGCTGCATTTGAAAGGGCAGGATCCGTGGGAAAAGGGCGGTGATTTGTACAAGAAGTACAGACTCTCGGACAATCTGCTGAACGATTTCCCGTGGGAGCTGACGGAATGGGCTCCCGTCGACTGGGGAAAACCGTGATCCCCCGACTGCAGACGCCCTTTTAAACGCCACATCAGGCTACGGTAAGCGGACGCGTTTCAGCGGAACGTTCTGATTTCCGCTTTTTTTGTTTCCCGGGTTTTGCTTCGCTTCGCCGACTTGTTTGTTTCATGGTGCGCGCTCGTTGTGCGGGGGGCGCGCGGCACATCCGGGCTCGGGCGCTGGAGTCTGTGCGTATCCGTGCGCGGCTGTCACTCCGAAGCCGGGAGGGGCCGCCCGGGAGTATCTGAAGCTGGCTTCGGGGAACAGCTTCTCAACCTCGTAGTTTTCGGCGCGGGATGCTCGGGATACGCGAGCACAAGTCCGCGACAACATCGGCATTGCGTGTCTTTCGCTCCTGCAGCGCGCGGGATGCGCGAGGCCGAGGCCAGAAAGCGCCTGCTTCTCCGTCCCATAATTTTCGGCGCGCGGGAGCGTATATGGCGGGGAGTGCGCTGGGGGCGGAGGGAACGAAACCTTCCACGGATGGACTTCGGCCGGAGAGGGCAGACCTGCCAGTGTGAAACGCCGCCGGTTCGCCGCTGCGGCGTTTATTTTTCAGAACCGGGCTGTTAGGCCGACGGTGAACGTGAAGGCGGAAAAGTCGGTTCGTGCAGTGAGGCCGCCAGCGGAGATTTCCGATGGATCCAGATATTCGTAACCGGCTTCACCGAAGATGCCTATGCTGCCGAAATACACGGCCAGGCCACCCGCCGCGCCCACGCCGGCGGACGCTTCGGTGTCGGAAGCGCGGACGCCGTCCGCATCCAGCTCCGTGTCGGAAATCCCGATCAGGAACGAGACGGACGCGAAGGCGTCGAGGAAGGGGCAGGGCGACCAGACGAATCTGGGGCCTATTCCGAGCACGTAGAGATCGCTGTTCACCGTGACGCTTCCGCGTGAAACGGAGTCGTAGACGGTGGGGTCTTCGTAAATTACCTTGCGCGAATCGTACGCGGAGTCGACTGAGGCGTCTCCCGGCTGAGGCTCAGGTTCCCCCAGCATACCCCCGACGGCATACGGCAGCTCGGACGAGAACAGGTATGTGTCCATGTACCGGATGGTGCTCTGCTCGCCGGAGATCCCGCCGCGCCCTCCGGCGAAACGCTGTTCCATGTCCCACCACGCGCCGAACGAGGCCTGAAGCCCGATTGAGAAAGAATCCGACAAGGGGAAGTCGTACGCCCCCCGGAGCGTTACGCCAAGTCCGCGTTCATCCGCGGTGCCGGAGGCGGGGGAGACGCTGTCGAGGGAGGTTTCAGTGGTCTCGCTCCGCGTGAGATAGAGCGCGTAATACCCGCTTGCAGAGTCCCGCTGAACATCGCCCGACCAGTCGGGCGTGTATCTGCCGTCTGTCTGCGAGACGTAGCCGTTGTCGTACTGTCCGGGCGTGGCAGGTGAGGCGGGTGAGGCGGGCGCGACGGAGGGGACGAAGGCGTCCCCCGGTCCGCTCAGCTTCGTATCCATGCCGTGCCTGTAGGACGGGGCTATTCCGAAGGACCAGCGGCCTCCTCTGGCGGCAGGCTCCGCTTCTCCATCGGCCAGAACAAATCCGGCAGTAAAAACACATCCGATCAAAATCCAAGCGTACTGCGATTTCATATGCGTCTCTACTTCGTATCAAAGCCGTCCGTGCGAAAGCCCTGCGTCCGTGCGTCTGTCGTTCCTTTCAATTTACAGGATGTACGAATTCCCGCACGACCGCGAGAAGGCCCGCGCCGCCGCGGCGCGGGCGTCTGTCACTCGATGATCACCGTGCGGAAGAACGCGCTCTTCCCTCCGGCGGGGATTTCGACGATCACGGAATACGTGCCGTCCGAATTGTTTGTGAGGGATATCGGGGTGAGAATCTCCGGTTCTTCCGAGAGCGACCGGGCGTAGTAGGCGACGCGCACGGACGCCGGATCCGCCTCGCTGTCAGGCGCGAGACTCTTGAGGGAGAACCTGAGCGTCACCCGTTCGGCCGCCTGTGCCGGAGCCTCCGCAAGGAGGCTCCGCGCGGCGGCCTGCGGGGCAGCGTTTATGCTGAATCCGGTCAGCTGCATGGAGGTGCGTGGACGCGCTGTGACCTTTATGGATGGGCACCAGTTGGTGAACGAGAAGTCCGTCCAGTCGTTCGGTACCGAAACCTCCGTTCTTCCGGCGTCCGCGCCGCAGTTGAGGAACGCATACGGCTCGATGACGGTCTGGCTGCTCTCAATTGTCACGGTGCGCAGATTGCGGCAGTTGTTGAACGCCCCGGCGGCGATGCTTCCCACGCAGGACGGCACGGTCAGTTCTTCAATCGCAGTCGAAGCGAATGCCAGCCGGCCGATTGAGAGCTTGAGCCGGTTCGTCGGGTTTTGCCAGTCGAACGTATCCGTGAAGCGGATTTCGGAGAGGTTTTCACAGGCGTAAAACGCGCGCTCTCCGATGTTCGTCATGTAAGCCGGGAACATCAGCGATGTGATATTGTCGGCGTTCGCGAATGCGCGGTTTGCGATTTCGCACACGAACAGCCCGTTTTCGGCGTTTTCGAAACGGTCCGGGAAGACGATTCCACCGGAAATTTCTGCGGCTGGGCCTGTGATGGCGGCCGTCTGCCCGAAGGTCTGCGCCAGGAATGGATTGGAGCCGTCTGGTGTTGGAGCGTCCGACTTCCACTTGGCAAAGAAAAACTGCATGCAGGCTTTTTCGCTGCCGGATATTTTCAGCGCGTTGTTTGTCACGGAGTCGTACCATCCTAGGAAGCTGTACCCTTCGCGAACGGGATCGACGGGAAGCGCGATGGTGGTGTTCGAGCGGTTTGTGCACACCGTCTGCCCGTTGTCCCATGCGCCGCCCTGCGAGTCGAACATCATTTCACCGTATACGGACAGGATTCCGGATTCAATCTGGATATTGTAGTTGGACTCAAGCGTGCCGGGGGTGAAAGCAGCGCTTCCGGGTGTGTTTTCAATGCTGCCGATCTCCTTTATCGATGGGAAATTTATCAGAGTGATGAACTCCCCCGCGGCGTATCCGTCGCCGCCGACGTCGAAAGACTCGAGCTTGTGTTCCTCTCCGTCATAGAGCCACTCGCCGCTGCGCGTCTTGAACGTCACATTCCGTTTTGTGATGGTGACTCTCGCTTCGTGTAAATAAGTGGCGAAGTTCAGCGCAGAGAGCCGGTACCACACCGAAGTCTGGCATACATTTTTGAACTCCGGAGGGGTTTCGGAGAAGGGTCCGCCGGGAGAGAGCGCGTATTCCAGCAGGGGAACGATGTCCCGGTTCTCGCCGATGCGGATTTGCGCTAGGCTATCGATGTCTATAGTGTGCGGCGATGCGTCGTAGGTTACGGTCGTGTCGTACACAGAAACCGCGTCCTGCGGGGGCGGCTCGGATGCTCCGGGTTCCGTGACGTCCGCTATTACGCCGATTTCGAGAGCGGCGTCATTTACGGCGAAGTTGAAACTGCCGGAGGCGGAAGAGCTTTCGTACATGCCGCTTGGGAGGTAGAAGTAAAGGCTGCTGCCGCCGTCATGTCCCGTGCCTGTGTAGCTGTAGGTGTATGGCAGTGCGTTCGTTACGCTGATTGCGATGTTGTTGGTCGCTTCGGCCGGATATGTGACGCGGTAGACTGTCTGATATCCTCCCTGATCACCATTTGTCACGGTGGCGCTGATCGAGCCGGCTTTCACGCTGCCTCCGGTGATAGTCAATGTGCCGCTGCCGCCGTCGGCGCCGCTGGCCGTCACGGCACCGCCGGATATGATTATGGTGCCGCCCAAGCCGCCTGTGCCGTTGCTTGCAGAGCCGCCGTCGCCGCCGCCGATGCCGGCGCTGCAGCCGGTGGCGTTGACGGTGCCGCCGGAAATGGTTATGATGCCGCCGTTACCGCCCGCTCCGCCGTTGCCGCCAAGCTCGCAGTCGTTGGCGCTGCCTCCGCCGATGCCGAGCCATTGTGCCCGAAATAACTTCCTGAGGCGTTTACTGTGCCGCCGGAAATGGTTATGGTGCCGCCGTTGCCCCTGTAGCCTCCGCCGATGCCCGCGCCGCTGTAGCCGCCGTGGGCTGCGACGTAGCCGCCGTAGATGTTCACGGTGCCGCCGCTGCCGTTGTAGCCTCCGCCGATGCCCGCGCCGCTGTAGCCGCCGTGGGCTGCGACGTAGCCGCCGCAGATGTTGATGGTGCCGGCGTTTTCACCAGTGTTTCCGCCGATGCATGAGTACTTGTATTCGCTGTAGGCATTCAGGAAGCCTGTATTATTTTAGGCAGTGGCGGGCTGCTCGTAGATTGTCAGGGAACTGCCTTCTGCCACGTGGATGCCCATGCTGGTGTTCAGCATGGCGCCTTCCGACAGAATCAGATGCACATCACCGCTCACGTCGACTCGGGAACGGATGTTCACGGTTCCTGCGGGGGCAACGTACCAGCCGGGGGAGCCGCTCCATGCGGCAACTTCGGCGCTTACCTCCACGGCACTGCTGCATATCTGCCGGTTCCCATCTTTGTCCAGATAGGCAATATCCTCCGCAAACACAACGGCGGCACACAGCAAACATAGCACGGACAACAAGCTCAGCAAATGTTTCATAAGAACCCTCCTGACGTGGGGCTGGCCATCCCTCCACCTGCGACAAAACTGGATATTTGTACCAGTATGTCACATTTTTTCATGGGCGCAAAGTAAAAACTAGCCTCGCATGTGCTCGCGCGAGATTCGCTATTTCAGCGGTTTCGGACGTATTTTATAGCCATGTGATTTCTTTTCGGACGTGCGTGCCGTACGCTGAATTGTCCCATGCACGGTAAATGATGCGACGCATCTCGCCTCGCGTACGCTCGAAGTGTGAGTTGTGTGTTATGAATATGCGCCGCCGCAAAACCCCATGCTGGCATCTTGCCTTGCGTGCGCGGGGCGTACGCTTTAGTTGGTTATTTTGCGGCGGAGTTTGTATCCTCCGTCTGTGTCTCGCAGGTTCGTGCAAAGTGCGTTTGATTGTGAATAGGCACTTTCTACGCTCTGGCTTTTTCCGGTTTTCTCGCGGCCGTGCGGCGGCTGAGAGCGGATGTGCTGCAGTTTTTTCTTGACCTGCCGGGCGGAAAATGGTTAGTGAAGTACCGGACAGAAGCCGGATTGCCTGCGAGCGGAAAGTTTCGCTCCACGGCGCTTAATTTGCGCGGACGGCCTGTCCGCCCGGGAGGAGTGTGTAATGAAGAAATGTATGGATGCCGAAAATCTGCACCGCAGAATCAAAAAAATAATCGGCCAGATACAGGCTGTGGACCGTATGATAGACCGGGATGTACGCTGCGAAGACGTCCTCGCACAGATAAACGCCGCAAAGTCGGCTCTGCACAAGTGCGGCCAGATTGTTCTGGAGGGCCACATAAGGCATTGCGTCAAGGACGGCATAGAACATGGCGATGCAGATAAAACCATAGAGGATTTCACAAAGGCCGTGGAACGCTTTGCGAACATGGGATAATCATCCAGCCGCCTATCGGAGCGATCCTGCGGAACGCCGGATGCAGTGATGTTCGCCATTCCCGCGCAATGTGCGCTCGATCCAGGACTTGCGCGACCATATCGGCACATACAATATTGCGCTGCGCAACGCGCAATGTGCGCGGCCTGAGCGCGATTTTGAGCTGCTTTGAGCTCGTTCCCTGCGCAATGCGCGCACAGGAAACGCCGTAATTCCTGATGGATTTCCAGCAGGCTGGAAAAGGGGTGTGATGCCGCTTCCGGCTGTTTGCGCTCCGTCGCTGCGCAATGCGTCCGGCGTCCGTTCCTGAAAGTATGAAGCCGTCACTTTCCTGTCCGCCTTGTTCCCGGAGATGGTTCGATGGCGAAATGTGCAGTTTTTGTTCTTCCGTAGGGGCGCCGGGTTCTCGCCAGCAAAACTTCTGTTTTCTCCTCACATGATTTCTCTCCGGCGGGGGCGTAGCGCCGTAAACTGACGTGTAGAGTTCTCTCGAAGCTATGCTTTCCGCGCCTGCTTCCGGCGTTCGTCCGCACGAGTTCGTGGCCGTATTTGCCTTCATGTTCCATGAATGTTGCTCCGTAAACGGATGCGCGCTCTTCCACTTATTTGCTGTTCAGACAGGTTTTGCTGCAGTGTCGTACGGCAGTGTGCGGTCTGTCCGGCCTGTGATAAAAGTGCGGTTCGGCCTTCGAAGAACCGCGCAGTTGGATTTCTAACGCGGCGGAGAGGTTGACAAACGTCGGAGTTTTGTGGAATATATACACATACCCCTATAGGTATAAAGGATGCCTGATGTGGGTGTAAAAGGAGTGTCTGATGAAACTATCGGTAGAATTGCTGGAACGGGCGGCGGAGTTCGGAGGTGTGAAGATGAAGGTTTTCTGTCTTGTATGCGGAGGCATTTCGCTGGCGCTCAGTCTGGCGGGCTGGCGTCTGCTGCCGTTCGACCCAGCATGGATTGCAATAATAATGTGCGGCGTCCCGATAATTCTGGAGGCGGCAAGCGGGCTTATTGCAAGGTTTGACATAAAAGCCGATGTTCTCGTCTCAATGGCTCTTATTGCGTCGGTTCTGACAGGCGAGGATTTTGCTGCCGGGGAGGTGGCGTTCATTATGCAGCTGGGAGCGCTGCTGGAGCAGATGACGGTGGCAAAAGCACGCGCCGGGATAGAGCGACTGGTCAAGATGACGCCGCGCACGGCTCGGGTAGTCTCCGGCGGGGCGGAAAAAATTGTTCCAGCAGAGCAGGTTCTGGCCGGAGATATGCTGCGCGTGCTTCCGGGCGAGACCGTGCCTGTGGACGGAGTGATCACGGAGGGGCGTACGACGGTGGATCAGTCCGTTATGACCGGGGAATCTGTCCCTGTGGACAAGGAAGCGGGCGACGAGGTTTTCAGCGGAACTATAAATATGTTCGGAGGCTTTCTGATGCGCGCTGTCAAGGTGGGGGAGGACAGCTCTATCCAGCGCATGATCCGGCTTGTGCAGTCCGCGGACGCAGGCAAGGCGAAAATTGTCCGGTCCGCGGACCGGTGGGCAGTCTGGGTAGTGGCCGCTGCTCTTGTCTCTGCCGCTGTTGTGTGGATTTGGAGCGGCGAGGTTATCAGGGCGGTGACGATTCTCGTTGTTTTTTGCCCGTGCGCGCTGGTACTGGCAACCCCGGCGGCGGTGATGGCGGCTATAGGAAACGCCGCAAGACACGGTTTCCTGGTTCGTGAGGGGGATGCGCTGGAACGTCTGGCCACGGTGAAAAGGGTGGCGTTCGACAAGACCGGCACACTGACGTACGGTGCGCCTGAGGTGGCGGAGGCGGTCGCAGCGGAGGGAGAGAATGCGGACGAGGTCTTTGCCGCAGCAGCCGCTGCCGAAAGTATGTCGGAGCATCCTCTCGGAAAGGCAGTGGTCCAGTCGTA
Source organism: uncultured Verrucomicrobiota bacterium (assembly GCA_949285835.1). GTDB lineage: Bacteria > Verrucomicrobiota > Kiritimatiellia > RFP12 > UBA3636 > CASEAR01. The sequence continues at coordinate 13,430 of CASEAR010000118.1, forward strand.
CAGGAAGAGCGCCGGTGATATCCGCGGCATGGTGTCGGACTTTAAACTTGTCCCGGGGCGCGGCGTATCGGCCGTGGTCGACGGATGCCGTGTCTCCGCCGGGAATGAGGCGATGATGGCCGCGGAGTCTGTGACTGTCCCTGAGGCGTGTATGTGCGAAGCCGCCGTCCGCAGGGACTCCGGCAGAACCGTCGTGCATGTGGCTAGGGATGGGCGCTACGCGGGGTTCCTGGCTCTGGCGGATACCGTGCGCCCGGGCGCCGCCGGTATGATAAAAAGCCTCAGCGAGGCAGGAGTCGTCCCGTCACTGCTTACCGGCGACCATCCAGCCCCCGCCGCCGCAATCGCGTCCGCCGTCGGAATTAGCGACGTGTCGGCAAGCTGTCTCCCGGAGGATAAGATGCGGAAAATAACCGCCTGGCGCGATGGCCCCGGGCACGTGTGCATGATAGGGGACGGCATAAACGATGCTCCGTCTCTTAAAGCGGCAACCGTGGGCATAGCCATGGGCGGAATCGGGAGCGATATAGCCGTGGACTCCGCGGATATCGTCATCGTGAACGACGATATCTCCGAACTGCCCCACCTGATACGCCTGTCCAAACGTATGATGCATACAATAAAGCTTAACGTGATTTTTTCCATGGGCCTTAATTTTACCGCCATAATCCTCGCCGCATGCGGTATTTTGAATCCAGTGCTCGGCGCCTTGATCCATAACGCCGGATCCGTGGCAGTCGTGGTGAATTCCGCATTGCTCCTGAATTGGAAAAGTACGCAGTGACACGTGCTCGCGCATCGGGAATGGCACCCCTTTTGAGGAAAGGCGTTCCTTTCCCGCGCCCATCCCTCCCCCAAACCTTTTTGAGGGTGCCGTTTGACTCCGGTATCCCGTCGCGCAAACGGCCCCCTCAGGCCGGGTTGAGGAAAGCGACGTGCACACGAATGAAAAGCTTCCCGCAATGCCACGCGCGCGCGCACCGGGAAGGGCACTCCTTTTGAGGAAAGGCGTTCCCTTCCCGCGCCCATCCCTCCCCAAACCTTTTTGAGGGAGCCGTTTGGCTCCGGTATTCCGTCGCGCAAACGGCCCCCTCAGACCGGGTTGAGGAAAGCGACGTGCACACGAATGAAAAGCTCCCCGTAATGCCGTGTGCGCAT
>CASEAR010000119.1 GCA_949285835.1 uncultured Verrucomicrobiota bacterium
TTCCTCCCAAACGAATTTAACCATACTTCTGAACCAGACAAAGACACATGATGAGACGAGTCCCACTACGACACACGCACGCCGCGGAACCAACTCCCGCGAATCCACCGTTGTCGTTGCTGATTATATATAAAGTACAGCCTGTCATCAAGTATCCATGCAAACAAAAACAACAGTTGAAAAGTGCAAAATGCGGCGTTGCCGCAAGAACGCCCTGCTGGACACCAAAACAAACCCCGTCGGCAAATTTCACTGCGGAATGCGAAAGCAAACCGGATACCCAGCTGAACCGTGTCCGCGCGTCAGCTGCGGCAAACTTCCGCAGAAAGCAGCGCACGCGAACAATGCCCGGAAGAACTCCCCGGCATCCCCGCCGGTGAATTGCAAGGGAAATATCCGCTAATTTCCTGCAGTGACAGATACTACTTTCAGGCGACAAGTAAATAGATAGTGCGCATTGGGACGTTTTCCGAAAAGGGATTTTTCTGGCGTATTGTGACGATGTTTTCCACTTTTTTGGTCTCTTGCTTCGAATGCGGACGAAGTCTTTTCCTTCCTGTTGCATCAGCATCGCGCAGCTTTCGCGCCCGAAGCAAGCCTTCCGCCTGCTGTTGGGCGCCTACGTTAGATTTTTCAACCCGATGCAAACCTTGACATAGGGCCGGGTAAATGCAAACATACGGGCTACCATAGCGAAATGTGAGCCGCGCGCGGCTCAGACGCATAAGCCGAGGGCTGACAAATATGAGAAAACCGGATTTTGAAAATCTTGAAAAAGTCTTATCCTGCGAAACACCGGACAGACCTACCCTGTTTGAATTTTTTCTTAATCCGGAGCTTGACCGGATAATAACTGGACGGCGAAATGCCGTACAGGAAAGTCTATCGGAAATCAATCTTGCAGTAGAAGCGTTCGCCGCCGCCGGATACGACTATGCCACATTCTGCCTGCCGGGGTTTAGATTCAACCGCGGAGTGCGCAAATCAGCCCAGACGGTTTCGCTCAACGACGGAGCTGTGATTCTCAACAGAAAGGACTTCGACAGCTTTACATGGCCGGACGCCGGCAAAATCGATTTTTCAATCGTACGCAAAGTGGAACTCAAACCGGGAATGAAGCTCATTGCCTACACACCGGACGGCCTTCTTGAAAACGTCATAGGGCTTATGGGATACGACAATTTGTGCGTCAGCCTGTATGATGATCCGGAACTTGTCGGGAAAATTTTCGACAACGTGGGCAAAGCCCTGCTTGCCTACTACGACCGCATACTTGACTTTGACATTTTCGGAGCGGCAATATGCAACGATGACTGGGGGTTTAATTCCATGCCGCTGATAAGCCCGGAATTTATGAGGAAATATGTGGTGCCGTGGAGCGCGGAGTTCGTCAGGCTGATCCATTCAAAGGGTAAAAAGGCAATCCAGCATTCCTGCGGGAATATTTATGACTGCGGTCTGTTCGAAGACGTCGTGAACGTATGCCGGTTCGATGCGCACCATTCTTTCGAGGACAAAATACTGCCCGTGGAGGATGCCTACGAACGGTACTGCGGGCGCATCTGCCTGCTCGGAGGCATAGACATGGACTTTCTATGCAGATCCACCCCGGAACAAATCAAGGAGCGCAGCCTCAGGATGCTCGAACGCGCCAAATCTAGGGGTGGATACGCACTGGGTTCCGGGAACAGCATTCCGGAATACGTTCCGCCGCAGAATTATTTCGCCATGACCAGCGCCGCGCTGCAGGGCTAGCATGCAAATCAGACAGAGACCGACTCCCAGTCTTCCTCGCTGAATCCCGGCGCAATTTCCATAAAAACATCCGGGATCGCGGTATCAAAATGCATAAGATCGCCGCTGCACGGGTGCAGGAAGAAAACTTCTTTGGAATGAAGGCACAATCTGCCGTGGAACCTCCCTCCCGGGTTGTATTTGACGTCCCCCAGCAGCGGATGTCCGTTTTCTGAAAAGTGTACACGGATTTGATTTTTCCGGCCGGTAACAAGCTTCACTTTCACAATGCTCACACAGCCAGCCTCTCCAAGCACTGCAAATTCAGTGACCGCCCTCTTCCCTTTCACGCATTCTCCGCTCACCTGTTCGTCAACAGAGTGCATGAAAAGATCCGTGTCCTCCGCAAGAACGCTGTCAAATTTCCCAAACCGGCAGCCGAACCGTCCCTCCACCGCCGCCAGGTAAAACTTCCTTGCGCCGCGCCACACTTCCTTCATCGCCTGCTGCACCGAGTACGTCTTAGCAAACACCATCACGCCGGACGTGTCGCGATCCAGACGATGCACCGGGAAAACGTGCTTTCGAAGGGCGGAATTTCCCCGGCGCATATACGACGTCAGGATGTCAAGCGCGTTGAACTTCTCCCTGTGCCTGGTGGGGCATGACAGCACGCCGCTGTACTTGTTGATCACGTATATGAATTCGTCCTCGTAAAGTATGTCCATGCCGCCCGGACGATGCCTGCGCGGAACCGGGTAAAAATTCTTCATGCGTACTTCCCGGGAAAGTCCTCTGAATTCACGTACGAAGCGAATTCCTCCAAGCTCCTGCCGAGATACGAGGCATGGCGGTCCAGGCAAGTCGGCGTCGCATTGATAATCGCAAGCTCCGCACCGGCGCGCAGCGCATACTGAGGGATAAGCGAAGCCGGCGTTACGCTCAGAGAAGTTCCAAGCACAAGCATGAGACGGCAGGATTCGGCCAGCTTCACGGCGCCGTCAAAAGCATCCGCGGGGAGGCTTTCGCCGAAAAAAGTAATGTCCGGCTTGAACACTCCGCCGCATTTGCAGTGCGGCACCATCTCCTTCGCGCGCATGGCGCATATTTCCTCGAACGTCGCCGGCATTCCGCATTTGCAGCAATGATGCACAGCGGCGGTTCCATGTACGGCAAACACCGGACACGACCCGGCTCTCTCATGAAGCCCGTCTATGTTTTGCGTTGCAACACCGAAAACTATTCCGTCGTCCTGTAGTTTTTTCACCGCCAGATGCACCGGCCCCGGACGCGTTTCCGAATTCCCGTAAACGAGGTCAGACGCGTTTCTGTAAAAAATTTCCGGGTCTTTGAGGAACACGTCAATGTCAAACATTTTCTCACACATCGGATCCCGGTACAAACCATCCGGGCCTCTGAAATCCGGGATTCCGCAAAGCGTGGACACCCCCGCACCCGTGAAAACCGCCACCCCTCCACGCAAGTCCGGCGAAGCGAGCATTTCCATCAAAGTCTCCATACGTCACCCGCAGCAATACCGATTCAGCTGTACTCCGTATACGGCGGCTATCGCTTCCGTAAACGCCAGAACACTCTCATAGCGGTCCTGCGGATCGACCGCAGTGGCTTTTTCAAGCACATCCGCCGCCTCTCGCGGCACTCCCTGAAAATCCGGCCTTATGCCGGCAAAGAAATCGTCAACGGTTGTACCCGGGGGGAACGGGAAACACGCCGTCAGCATCATATACGTTATCACGCCCATGGCGTATACGTCGCCCTGCGGCCCGACAAGACCGCCGCGCAGCTGCTCCGGACTCATGTACTCCGGAGTCCCGACAATATTCTTCAGCTCGTGAACACGGTTTCTCAGAGTCGCGGTCCCAAAGTCGATAATCTTTACGCCGCCCGTTTCTGTAATGATTATATTTTCAGGCTTCAGGTCGTTGTGTATCACATTGTGCGAGTGCGCGTAGTCAATCGGATCCGCGCATCCGTACAGTATCCGAACCGTGTCCTCCGGGGAAAACGCGCCTTCCGAAGCGATCACATCGCGAAGCGTGCGCCCCGTGACGACCTCCATGACCATGTAGTAGCACCCGTGGTATGTGTTGAAATTATAAAACCGCAGGATGCCGGTATGGCTCAGCTGCATGGTAATGCGAGCCTCATCCTTGAACGAAGCCAGCACTTCTGAATCCGCAAGCAGCTCCGGATTCACGACCTTTATAGCGACATCCATCTCCAGAAACATGTCTCTTGCCAGAAATACCTTGCCCGTGCCGCCCTCTCCTATCAGCCGGATGAGAGAATAGCGCTTCGGGTCAGGACCAAGCACGGAGGACTCCGCACCCGCCTGCGGCTGCGCGACACCGTCTGATCTGCCCGGAACTGCGCGCTTGACGCTGTCCCTGAGATACGCCGCGCTTGTGTGTATAAACTCCCTGACCTGATCCGACACCGCCTTCTTGAACTCGACCACCTTCCACGGACGCGGGACAAAAACCGCCCATGCGTTCTTGCTGACGACGCCTGAAACACGCCTCAACATCATTGGCGGTCCGGTAAAAACGACCCTCAGCGCCGGGTTTGCGCACTTCGCAATTGCGAGCGCGGACTGCAAATCCATCCCCGGCAGCGTCAAGTCGCAGACCCACACAGCGACAAGCATGGTGGACAGCGCGTGCCTTGCAAGCATAACATCGTGAGTCACCACTATGATTCTATCAGGCGCGGCCAAAAGCTGCCTGGCGTTCGTCAACGGTTGAGAATCGCTTACGAGAATTGTAACTGGCGACGCCATCGACTACTCTCCCGACGGATTTGCGGCTGCGTCAAGAATTGCCCTGTATATCTCTTCCGATTCAGGCATACGTCCTTTGGCGCAGACTCCGCATGCAAGATCACCGGTACCGGGCTCGACTATCCGCACGCCGCGCGCCGCCAATACCGAAATATTCACCTGTACAGCCGGGTGCATAAACATATTGACGTTCATTGCCGGAGCCAGCACAAGGGGCGCCCTGCACGCCAGCGCCGCAGCGGTGAGCACGTCGTCTCCTATACCGCACGCAAGCTTGGAAATAACATTCGCCGTACAAGGCGCCACGCAAAAAACTTCCGCAAAATTCGCGAGCGCAATGTGCTCCGGCATCCACTCGCTATACTTCCCGTCGAACAGCCCGCCGCACGAGACTTCGGCCTTGGACAACGTTGCAAACGTCAGCGGCGTCACGAATTTGGCCGCCGCTTCCGTCATCACAACCCGAACCGAATGTCCTTCCTTGACAAACAGCCTGACGAGATCACACGCCTTATACGCCGATATCGAACCAGTCACGCCCAGCAAAATTTTCATACAGGTTCCGCTCCCTTCCCCGCGGCGACTATTATCTCCCGGAATCTGGCATATGCCAGACGCAAATCGTCATTAACAACCACGTTTCCGAAACTACGCGACTCCGCGATTTCACCCGCGGCGTTTTCCAGCCTCTTTTCTATCGTTTCGGCGGAATCCTCGCCGCGCTTATACAAACGATTCCGCAGATCGTCCAGAGACGGCACGTTAATGAAGACGTCGACGAAACCCGAGCGAACCGCACTGTCGGGGGGCAAAGCGAAAACTTTCTCCCTCACCTGGGCCGCCCCCTTCACGTCTATGTCCATCAATACCGACTTCCCCGCACAGAGAGCCCTCTCCACCGCCGAACGAAGCGTCCCGTAATGGAACCCGTGTACGCCGGCGCACTCCAGGAACTCTCCGGCTCTAACCTTGTTCTGAAATTCTTCTTCCGTAATAAAATGATAGTCCACGCCGTCGCGCTCCGCCCCACGCGGCGCCCTTGTAGTGCATGACACAGAATACACGAACCCGGAGAACTCCCGAAGAAGCATCCCGCACAACGTCGATTTCCCTGCCCCGGAAGGCGCTGAGACAACCGCCAGCACAGGCTTGCGCAACCTGAAACAACTCTCCGTTTCCATAAACTCCCTCTCTGAACGGCCCCAAAAATCACAACGTCCGCGCCCGCCGGCACTCATACCGACTCACCGCCGGACAAAGCCCAGCGGAAGCAACCCATAAACCCAACAGAGTCTACCAGATTTCCGCCACAAACGCAAACATGGACGACAGAATGCAGATTGTAAAACCTCTCCGTCTCCGGCAGCCCCGCGGCGGGCAAATCGCACAAACCGCATTTCAGGAACATATTGAATATCCATCCGCAAAAAACGTATCAGCGCACTCACGATTCCGGACCCGCACCCGGA
>CASEAR010000120.1 GCA_949285835.1 uncultured Verrucomicrobiota bacterium
GCGAACCTGATCCGCTGGCTGGGGAACACTGAGACTTTTTTGCGCTTCCGATTCAGGCCGCTATTTTTCATGGAGCGGGAACCGCTCACCATGCTGTTTTGGCAGAATGCAGCATGATCAATTCCGGTTCAGCAGGCCCTAGGTAATGCACGCAAGCATTCTTAGTCCGCAAAAAACAACGCGCATTAGTGCGCGCAAGTGTGCGGCCGGGGACGGCTCATGTGAATGTCCTGTCAAAAGAAACAGACGCGTGTTGGTGCGCGCAAGTGTGCGGCTGTGCGTCTTGTGCTGAGTTTTTCGTCGGGACGGACAGATCCGCACCTGCCGCGCCGCATCAATTTGTGGTCTGTTTTTTCTTATTCACCCGCCCTATGCGTGCTTTCGTACCAGTCCGGTATCAGGCTTTGATTTACCGTCGCCCCTATGGGAATGCCCGATCTGAAGCGCTCATGAACAAGCGCTTGCGCGGCTGAATGATGCTGTCCGGCACCCCGGTAAATGTGGCCGCGACCTTGTCCGTAAATCGGGATTCCCCCAACCTTTCATCATAAGATGATTTGCCCGGTTCAGATGTAATCACCACACGCACGCTTTCTTTTCGGGAAACACTGCGTCAGAATGTCCATGGAGCAACGCTTACCTCCGCGGACTTCTCCACGGAAAAGGACAATCGTTTGCCTTGATGCCGCGGTCAGATGACGCCGTTGTCCGAACCCATGCCGTTCAGTCCGCTTACAGAAAAAACGCAGCTCTTCATAAACCCGACGAACCGAACCCGTTCGCACCCCTACCCGTCTCATCGAGTTCCATACATTCCGCGGCAATAACGTTTGGAACACGGCATATAACAAGCTGAGCAATGCGCATTCCGCGGGACACATGGAAATCCTCCTTTCCGAAGTTGGCGAGGATCACTTTCAGCTCGCCGCGGTAGTTTGAGTCGACAGTACCGGGAGAATTCAGGACAAAAATCCCGCTGCGGAGAGCGAGTCCGCTTCTTGGACGAACCTGCCCTTCAAAGCCATCCGGTATCGCGGCGGCGACACCCGTGCAGACGAGACAGAACCCGCCGGCTTTTACAACAGCGTCCTCGCTCGCAAACATATCCATTCCGGAATCGCCCGGATGTGCATATTCAGGCACTCTAGCAGATTCAGACAGTTTCTTGAACCGCACCATTATTGCATCTGTCATAATAAAAGGCACTCCCGCATTCCGTTCCAACAGTTTATTCCGGACAAATCTCCGACAAATGCATCCCATTGGATCCCTTAACTAGCACAGCATCTCCCGAGGAAATCATGGAAGAAAGAATCTCCGATGCACAGTTCGCCGATGGAGCCCGCAAGACTGCGGGAACACCGCCTTCCCCGGCGGCGGCGGCAATCCAGGAGCAGGCTCGCTCTCCGACTGCAATAAGGACATCTATCCGGCATGAAGCGGCCTCGCTTCCCACCGCCCTGTGAAAAGCCTCTTCCCCGGAACCAAGCTCCAGCATGTCTCCAAGCACCGCTATGCGCCGTTTTGCAGAAATGCCGGTAAAGGCGCGAAGAGACGCTTTCATGCTGTCAGGATTCGCGTTGTAAGCGTCATTTATCCACAAAACGCCTTCTCTGCGCAGTGTCTGCCACCTTCCGGCAAGTCCTCGAAATGTAGAAAATGCAGGGTTAAACATATCAAGAGGAACGCCAAGCTCCACGGCCGCCGCCACAGCAGCCAGCGCATCTGAACATTGATGCAGCCCCGCGAGCCCGGTACGCAGTTCCAGAGTCCCGCCGCACTTCAGACGGACAGTCATTCCGCCTGATGCGGGATCAACCTTCTCAACAGAAAAGTCCGCATTGCTCCCATTGATGGAAACGCTTACAACGCGGCACTTCGCAAACCCGGAAAGATAGCTGAAAAACACAGAATCCGCATCCAGCACGACAAATCCGTCTTTCGGAACCGCGGCCAGCAGACTCGCCTTCTCGCGTGCTGTATCCTGTAAGGTGGGAAAGAATTCCGCATGTGCGCGTCCGATATTCGTAATAACAGCGCAGTCGGGACACATTATTCGTGCCAAACGCTCCATCTCGCCCGGATGATTTGTACCGGCTTCAAAGACGCCAAAATCCGAGCCTGACGTCATTTGCAAAATGCTTTTCGGCAATCCAACGTCGTTATTCCAGTTGTCCGAAGTCCGGCAAACCTCCGCCTTCAGCCCGCTGGACAGCAAATGCGCCAGGATTTCCTTTGTCGTTGTCTTGCCTGCGCTACCGGTAATCCCCACAATCACAGCGTGGCATTTTCTGCGCCATCCGCGTGCGATTTTAGCAAGAGCATCGCGTGTATCGCCGCCGACGGTTATTGTCGGGACATTTTCATAGCGCCGCACGCCGCTCACAAGCGCGCCTGCCGCGCCGGCCGCCGCCGCATCGTGAACAAAATCATGACCGTCAAACCGTTCGCCTTTGATCGCGACAAACAGTTTCCCCTCCATGGACATACGTGTGTCCGTCTGCACACCGCAAAAGACGGCGTCCGGGGCGCCGTTCCACACGCCTCCGCACCAGGAAGCGCACTCCGCCGCAGTCAAATAAACCCCTGATTCACTCATCAAAATATTCTCTCAAAACGTCTTCCGGCCATTTTCCCGTCTCTGACGGTACAAATGACAGCTCCACAATATGCATAGAGTCCAATGGTACCTCAAATTCCAGTTCCAGATAGGGGCCGCCCGCAGGAGGCAGCTTTACGTGACCCGTAGAATACACCTGAGCACTAAACACATCATCTTCCGTTCTGTCCGGGACTTTACAAAGCCTGTACACCAGAAGTCCACCAGCCGCATCAACGGCAAGCAGGTCACCATCGCACAGTACCTTGCCGCTGCCGTCGTCATAAGACATCTCATAAGTCACATAGCCGTCGCGCGCCAGAAACGATTCCTTTAAAGGTCCGTAATCTGCAGTCCCATTTAAAATCCTGCCAGCGCCGGACAGCCGGACGTAAACACGCGGCGTCCACGGCACCTGCAGTATCGACCACTTCGTGGCACTGTCCGCACCGTGCCCCGCCGCCGCATCCTCATCTTCACGAAACCATGTTGTTATGCGAACAGTTTTACGGCTGCCGTCCAACTCCGCCCGCCTTAATATTCGCCCGCCCCATTCGGACAACTCTGGAGAAATCATCGTAAATGACTTTCGAGCCCCGCTCTCATCCGGCGCGGAAGTCTCCGCGACATCATAAGCTCCCGAATCAAAAACATCAGGCGGCCACCCGGATCCGACCCGATCTTCCCAGACAGACTGCGGGCCGAGCCACATCTTCTCTCCGCCGTAGTTATCCCAACCATACAAAGACAGCCTGTTCAGGGCATTTGTCCAGATGAGATTGCCGGAACCGGTGTCAAACACAATCAGCCTGCCGCCCCTCGTCAGATTCCAGACCGCAGTCACCCCTCGGTCCTTCAGCGTCACCATACGGTCTGCTCCGCACACATCTGCACATATGACGGCAGACAGCGCCAAAACGACAAGAAATCTGACACGAAACATCCATCCGCTTTCAGGCTTGCCCAACATCGCCCCGATGGAAGAAGCCGCCGCGCGGAATACAGAACTAGTACCTGTACGAATCGCTCTTAAACGGACCATCGACGGGTATCCCAAGATATTCCGATTGTTTCGAAGTAAGCGTCGTCAAAGAGGCTCCCAGCTGGCCAAGATGGAGCCGGGCGACCTCCTCATCAAGTTTTTTGTCTATGATGTAAACTCCCGGATTGCGGCCGCTGCGCCACAAATCCATCTGAGCAAGAACCTGATTTGTGAACGAACACGACATAACAAAGCTGGGATGCCCCGTTGCACATCCGAGATTTACAAGGCGGCCTTCCGCAAGAAGGTATATGCAATGCCCATCCGGGAACGTATACCTGTTCATTTGCGGCTTGACATTGTCGCGCACCACTCCCGGCATGGCAGAAAGACGCGCCACTTCGATTTCATCATCAAAGTGGCCTATGTTGCACACAATTGCCTGATCACGCATTGCAGCCATGTGCTCAGCCGTTATCACACTGCAGTTACCCGTCGCCGTGACATATATCCCTGCGTAGGGGAGCGCCTCTTCAACCGTAGCCACTTTGTATCCGGCCATACACGCCTGAAGGGCGCAAATCGGATCCACCTCCGAGACCCATACTTGCGCCCTGTGGGCGGAAAGGACTTCCGCGCAGCCTTTGCCGACATCACCGTATCCGCAGACAAACGCGATTTTCCCGGCCAGCATGACGTCCGTGGCGCGTTTGATCCCATCGACAAGAGATTCGCGGCATCCGTATATGTTGTCGAATTTTGATTTCGTGACAGAATCGTTCACGTTTATCGCCGGAATGCGAAGGCGACCATCTCGCTGCATTCTGTAAAGCCTGTGCACGCCGGTAGTCGTTTCCTCGGAAACGCCTCTGCATTCTTTCAAGGCACGGTGAAAAAATCCCGGATCTGATGATATTCTTCCGCGGATCACCCGGAAAAGCTCCGCCTCGTCTTCGCTTCCGGGATCACGAGAAAGCACGGACAGGTCATTTTCCGCTTCATATCCCAGATGAAGCATCAATGTGGCGTCTCCGCCATCGTCTACGATAAGATCCGGCCCCCGGCCGCCGTCCCACGTCAATGCCGTCAGCGTATTATCCCAGTACTCCGCAATCGACTCTCCCTTCCATGCGAAGACCGGCACTCCAGCCTCAGCAATTGCCGCGGCGGCGTGATCCTGAGTTGAGAAAATATTGCACGAAGCCCACCTCAATTCCGCTCCCAGATCACGAAGCGTCTCTATGAGCACCGCGGTTTGGATGGTCATATGAAGGCTTCCGGATATCCGCGCGCCCGAGAGCGGTTTCAGCGCGGCATACTTAGCTCTCGTGGACATTAAACCTGGCATCTCGTGCTCTGCCATCGTTATTTCCATGCGCCCCCACCGGGCCAGGCCGATATCTTTGACCTTATAGTCCATCCTCTGTGCTCCGTGCGTAGACATAATCAAACCGTCTCAGGCTCAAAACGCATTCCTGAGCGCGTCAACCTTGTCCAATCGTTCCCAAGGGAAAACATCACGTCCGAAATGGCCGCCATTCGTCGTCTCACTGTACGACCATCCTGACGGTTTCTTCAACCCCAGCTCTGCGACAATGCAGCCAGGCCGAAAGTCGAAAAGCTCCCCGGAAAGAAGGAAATCGCTCATTCGTTCCTCAGACACCGTACCAGTCCCGAAAAATGAGACACTGAGACTCAGCGGGCGGGCAATACCTATGGCGTAGGCGACTTGTATGCGACAGCGCTCAGCGATCCCCGCTGCCACAATGTTCTTTGCGGCATAACGGGCGTAATACGCTGCAGAACGATCGACTTTGGAAGGATCTTTCCCGGAAAAAGCCCCTCCACCATGCGAACAGCTTCCGCCGTATGTGTCCACAATTATTTTCCGTCCGGTGAGTCCGGCATCACCCGCCGGGCCGCCGATTTCAAATCTTCCGGTGGGGTTGATAAGGAACCGGGTTTCATTGCCGACCAGACCCGTATCTGAGAGAATGTCACGGGCACGCTCCTCTATGTCTCTGCGCACCACGGCAATATCCACGGGCTCCGTCTGATGCGACACCACAACGCTTTTGAGTCTGACAGGCCGCCCATCCATGAAAACAACGCTCACCTGCGCCTTCGAGTCTGGTCTGAGATATGGAATCTCCCCCTTATGACGCAGTCTCGAAAACTCGGAAACGAGCCTGTGAGAGAGCATTATCGGCGCCGGCATATATTCGGGAGTGGCGTTGGTCGCATACCCGAACATCATTCCCTGGTCACCGGCCCCCTGTGAAACATCGTCGCCGCGTGATATACCCATCGCTATATCAGGAGACTGCGAATGAATATGCGAGAGATATTTAAACGTGTTCCACGAAAACCCTTCTTTAGGACGGTCATAGCCGATCTCTTTTACAACATCACGCGCTATTTTCTCCGTATCGATGTTTTCAACGCCGGAACCTGAAATCTCCCCCAAATTCACCACCAAATCTGTGGCTGCAGCCGTTTCACACGCTACACGGGCGTCCGGATCTGCCGCAAGGCAGGCATCCAGAACCGCGTCCGAAATCTTATCGCACAGTTTATCCGGATGGCCTTCAGAAACCGCTTCAGAAGAAAAAATGTGAGAATTCACATAATCAGTCATCTCTGCTCAACCTTCTTCAGCGACGGCCTTCCGGTCCCAATAACCAGCGCCGAACCGCTGCATGAAGGTCGTATTGTAACATACCGCTCATATGATTTTCAACAATTCCGCCGAATGAACGCGCCGGCGCGGCCGAAATGAAAGAGCCGCAACGGATGCAGAAAGGACAAGCCGCATGCAGGCTGACGGGCACGACGCATGAAATACGCGTTTTTTTCATTCTGCCGCCCCCTGCAGTTCCCGTATTGTCCGGCGTGCAAAACGCTCCTCCCTGCGGAGTGAAGCGAAACGTCATTTTACGTCCGCCGAACCTGATCTATGCAGTGCACTCGATACCATTTTTCATTTTGTTCCGGTTTTACTCTTGCCGCTGCGGACGCTGCATTCTGCAACTTTTCACCAATCACAGAACTTTCCAATTTTGCTTGACTGACTTTTCCGTATGTGCCACACTGGCGGCGTTCTCTTGTTCTTTTACCCCTCTGGCTGATCCGGAGGTTTTTTTATTTTCGGAGAGAACCCGCACCGCGCACTGTGCGGTGTATATGATAAACGGAAAAGACTTGATATTCAAATGAATGCAAAATGAGACAAAAGGAGTGTTGAAATGTCTGAGAAGACTATACGCATAGGCGTCATAGGCGTTGGCGCCATCGCCACAGGTACGCACATACCCGGCATAAAAAGGTCTGATGGCGGAATGCTTTCCGCGATATGCGATATCGACACACGAAAACTGCAATCGGCTGCAAAAGCATACGAGATTGATGAAAAACACTGCTTCACAGACTATAGACAGCTGATATCGTGTCCGGACGTGGACGCCGTTGACATATGCACTCCCAATGATATGCATGTCGAAATAGCGTTGGCGGCGGTCAATGCGGGCAAGCCGTTTTCTGTGGAAAAACCGCTGTCCATAAATGCGCCCTCCGCGGTTTCGCTGGATCGCAGCGTTGCCGAACGCGGAATCCCTTCGATGATCTGCTTTTCATACCGATACAGGCCGGCTGCGGTATACCTGAGAGATTTAATCGCCGGCGGCAAATTCGGAAAGATACGCCACATCTACACAAGATACCTGCAGGCATGGGGGAATCCCAAGAACGACTGTCCCTGTGTGTGGCGGTTTAAGGCGGATAAATCTGGTTCGGGGGCACTCGGAGACCTCGGCTCACACATGATCGACCTTGTACGTTTCATAACCGGTGAAGAGTATTCGGAATTTCAGGCTAAAAACGGAACTTTCACTGCTTTACGCAAAAAACCGGATTCTGATTCCGGGGAAATGGACAACGTCGACGTGGACGACTTTTCACATTTCTTTGCCGCCACAACCAACGGAATCGCCGCGTCTTTCGAAATCTCACGAAACTGTTTCGGCCGCGGAAACTACCAGCGGATGGAAGTCTACGGTGATGGCGGAGCCGCTGTCTACGAACAGGAACAGGATGCCGCACTGTCTCTCTGTATAGAACCGGATCAGTTCAGGAATAATCGTTTCGACAGAGTCCCGATCCCGGAAAAGTATCTCGGGATCAACCAGATGCAGGCATTTGTGGACATGATAAGAGGGAACCGGATCCCGTCATGCGCAGCCGTAAAGGATGGTTTCATAAATCAGGTGTACCTCGACGCCGTTCTTGAGTCCGCAAAAACCGGACGGCCGGCGTATCCGGCGCTTAGCGTGTGAATGCGGGAACGGCGCTGAACGGCAGCCGCGCCTCGCGGTGCTGCCGGATCTGAAACTGCTCTACGCCCGACCTGTCGTACCAGATGGCAACGTGTGCACATTGACATTGCATTGCGGTCTGCTGAATCCGAGACTGATCTGCGCCCGGTCTGCGTCTTCTCCTCGGAACAGCTCAACCGAGACAGACGCGGACACGGCTCCATTCGGACACCCGGGTTTAGTAACGGTAACAGACGCCGAGAGTACCCTGTCGTCGAACATCAGGCATGCACGCGCAGCGGCGTACGCCAGGCTCTCTATCAGCACATATGATGACGACTCTGCAATACGCCTGATTGATGCGCACAAACGATCGTAATCCACAGTGTCACCCAGAGCGTCCGTGTCCACCGCAAGGGAAATGTCTTCGGAAAACTCCGCGTCTATGATCAGCTCCCTTTTGGAGAGGCGCTCCTCAGAATAAGCGCCTATAAGCGACAAAACCCTGATTCCGTGTATAAAAAATTTTCCGGTCAGCACTTGAAACCTCCATTATCCGCCCGGCAGACTGCCCGGACGCATGAAACACATGAAATGTTTTTTATTTATCTGCATGACAAAATGTGCTATAATCTCCCGCTTAAGTAAAACAAACACGGAAAAAGAGAGCTTGTCGAAGCGCGACGTTGGGCACAATCTACACCTGTTTTCGGAGATTTGCAATGAAAATACGAGAGAACGGATTCACACTTGTTGAACTGCTTGTGGTGGTAGCCATCATAGGCATTTTGATGAGCATCACAGTACCCAAGATTTCAAACGCCATCACAAAAGCCAAGGAAGCTCAATGCGAAACAAATCTCCGACAGCTCCACGCCGCGGCCATCAGCTACGCAAACGAACACAGCAGTCAGCTTCCATACGCACAGTCGCATGAGGTATACGACCGCGTCAACCAGACGTACTCTGAGAGGAGGGGCTGGATAGCGTGGAGCAATTCCTCGTGCAACATTGACGACCTTGAGAAAAACTGGAAATCCGACAAGTCAAATTCCTCGGGACTGAAGCATGACAACGGAGCCGGAAAGTATGCAAAGTTCGGCGTTGAGAACGGCACCCTTTTCACATACATGAACGAGTCGTTATCCCACTACGTCTGCCCGATAATACTCGCCGCCAAAGGACAGGTTAAAAGCTTTGACGACGACAAAAAGACAGTGGACATACACCGCACTTATGCAATGAATGGATTCTTCGGGTCTGAACAGAACAGGAAGTGGTACGGTGTATATGTGACGCGTGTCGGACAGTCCGAATACTACAGCAAAGACGTGGACGACAATGAGAAGTCATTTAAACCGGAGAGTTCCCGGCTTCTGCTTTTCACCGAAATCGCACCGTCGGCAATCAACGACTCTACGTACTCCGGCACAGACCCCATAAAGGGCAACAAAGATCCTGCGAGCACGTCTGGCGATTGCTTCCTCGCCCCCACAGGAGAGAAGGACAATACCGACCGATGCGCCGCCGTACATACGAGCCCGGTAAAGGGCCAGCTTACGTCATACGCAGTATTCCTCGACGGGCATATCGACAAGATATACGCAAACCACCTGAATGAGAATGACTCTCCGGATGGAAAAAACACAGTGTGGTATTATTGCAGAGGGTTGTCCCCGGATCAGGATGTGGACAACAACTGATTGCCGCCCGGCAGCCTCTGCCGTGTTCTGCCCGCGCCAGAACTTGGAAAGGAGAATCTCCTAAATGTCCAAAAAAACCGTTCAAAACAAAACATCAAAAACGAATTCAAACGAATCCCGTTCCATTTCCAGCAGGAAGAAGGCAGGAAAACAGGCAAAGGATCGTGCGCCTGCATCAGAAAACGGATCGTCCCGCAAACAGCAGACCGTCGGGAAGGCCACGGCCGAACCGAAGGAAAAGTTAATCGACGGACTTAATGATTACGGCGGCGGCGGCCGCTTTGACGGTGAGGACTTTGATGAATACAGCGGCAAAGACAGGGAACGCGACTACGCAGGAGTGCCGGATCCCGGCGACACATTCGATTCAGAGTCAGATGACGATGAACGTGACCGACTTGCACAAAAGTGCATAGACGATCTTGAACTCGACGACGATGATATGGGAGAAGACGAGCCGGACGAGGAAGACCTGCAGGAAATCGAAAACGATGAAGAGTCTATCGACGCCTCCATACCCAAGGACATGGGATACGTGGAAGGCGATGGTTCTGAGGAAAACTCGGACGATTTTGCGGAAGAATCAGACTCCGAGGAGTTCGACTCCGACCCACGCTACGATACCGCATCCGGAATAGACTACGGAGACTACAACGAAACTACGGTGGAAGAGGGTTTCGGCAGCACCGGAGACGACGATGTCGGCGATTATTCTTCGATGCGGATGCGCATGCAGAGGCATGAGCACATGGAAAAGCTCAGTGAACTCGTCAAGCTTGCCGAAAGTCAGCACGAATACATCACTTTCGACCAAATACATGACGCACTTCCCGGAAACATAGTCGATGAGCAGGAAATCGACCAGTTCATGAGCGAGCTGAGAGAAGCCGGCGTCGACATTGTAAAGGAACTAGAGGAAGATATCCGGGACAAAGGAGAAAAGGGCGAAGGCTCCAGCGAGAAAGAACCCAAAACAGACTACGGCGATGATCCCATCAGGATGTACCTCCATCAGATGGGACAGAAGGAACTCCTCAACAGGGATCAGGAGGTCGCCATCTGCAAGCGAATCGAAGAGTCCGAACGAATCATTCGGGACAAATTCAACAGATTCGGTTTCGCTCCTGAAATGTATCTGGAAGTCTTGAACAAAATACATAAAACAGACTCCTCCACAGAACAGACGGAAAGATTCGACCGTGTCGTCGCAGACAAGTACATCGACAACAGGGAAGAATACATACAGCAGATTCCGCACTACATAGACGAAATAAAGCGGCATCAGGCCGGAATGGTAGACTGTTACGCCCGGCTCGAAGCCGTTTGCAACGGGAAAAAGGCAAAACCGGCGGAAATAAACCGGCTCATGGAGGAAATGGAACAAAAGCGCAGAGAGTTCAGAAGCTTCTTCGACGAACTGAATTTCAAACAAAAACAGCTGGAGTCTCTCGCTTCCAAAGCTGAAGAAGACTACTTCAAAGCATTCCGCCAATGCGAAGCGGAAAAGGCTCTTCTCGAAGAAGAGCTAAAAGCCAAAAATTCAAGGAAGAAAACCTCCGATACGGAGAAAAACTCTAAAAAGGCGCAGCAACGCCGCATTCAGGATAAACGGAAACAGAGAACAAAGAAAGAAATTGAACAGGATATTCAGGCCGCCGAAGACCGTATGAATCAGATCTCGGTAAAGTTCCTCATGCCGGGCGATCAGTTCATGAAAGAGTTTGAAGAAATGAGGCAGGCTTTAAAAGAAGGTCAGAATGCACGGACTGAGATGGTAGAAGCGAACCTTAGGCTCGTTATCTCCATCGTAAAGAAATATATGAACCGCGGGCTGTCGTTCCTGGATCTGATACAGGAAGGAAACACGGGGCTCATGAAGGCCGTGGAAAAGTTCGAATACAGGCGGGGATATAAATTCTCCACTTATGCCACGTGGTGGATACGTCAGGCCGCGACCAGAGCAATTGCCGATCAGGCGCGGACTATACGCATCCCGGTGCACATGATTGAAACAATCAACAAGCTCACTCGAATACAGAAGAAGCTCCTTCAGGATCTCGGACGTGAGCCGACGACCGCTGAGCTTGCGGAAAAAATGGGCATGACGGAGGACAAAGTAAAACAAGTGCTGAAAATGTCTCAGCAGCCCATTTCACTCCAAAGTCCGGTCGGCGACGGTGACGACGCGCATTTCGGAGATTTCATCGCCGATACTTCTGCGGAAAATCCGTCGGAAATGACAGCATACAGCATGCTGCGGGAACGCCTGGCGGATGTTCTTGGCACGCTTACCGAACGTGAACGAATGGTATTGGACCACAGATTTGGTCTTACCGACGGATATTCGCGCACTCTAGAAGAAGTCGGACAGCAGTTCAACGTAACCCGGGAACGTATTCGCCAGATAGAAGCAAAAGCACTTCGAAAACTGCGCCACCCGTCGCGGTCAAGAAAGCTTGAAGGCTTCCTCGAAGTGAAATAGTCAAGTGACGTGCCGCATGAAATAGTCGCAATTGTTGAACACTGTGCGGCATGTGAACTCTAATTCCACACAAATCGAAAGAAAATAAAATGGAATCCAATCCGGAACAGAATCAGGGCCCGGTGACCGCAGATTTGGCGCAGCCGGCGTCCATGCCGGAAGAAATATCGACCGGCGAAGAAATGACAATGCAAAACGCAGTAACTCAGGAAGAAACACAGGCCATCGCGGTGGAGCCTTCTTCCAAGACTCAATCGGAAAACACGGAACCGCTGAACTATACGATTTTAAGCGCCTTTATTATTTTGGCCGTAATAGTCGTCGCATTCATCATATACATGATTACGAAGCGCAGCGGGAAAAAACAACCGTCGAAAAATCAGCCTGCGTCCGGCAAAAAGGGAGAACCCGTGGAAATCTACGTGGGCAATCTCAGCTACGACATGAAAGACGAACAACTGCGGAAGGAATTTGAAAGATATGGCATTGTCAAATCCGCGCGCATAATCACACAGCGCTCAAGCCGCAAGTCGAAAGGATACGGCTTTGTGGAAATGCCTCACAGAAAAGAGGCTCAGTGCGCAATTCAGGCGCTCAACAACAAGGAAATAATGGGGCGCAAACTGCATGTAAACGAGGCACGTGCAAATACAAGACCGTCCGACAAATAAGACGAACATTCCCGAAAGCAGCTGTAAACGCATGAGATGCGGAGCTCCGCATTCACTCGTGCGCCGCAAACGGAGGACATCGGACAGCATACGCGCGGAGACAAAACCTAAATGAGCAATTACTTTAATCCAGGAAACGACAAGAGAGAAGCCATGGGAAACGACCGCTTCAAACCGTGGGAACGGCGCCGTAGCGGCGGCCGGTTTCATGACGATGACTCCCGAAGTCATTTCACCCGACAGTGGAAACGACAGGTTCCAGAAGGCGCCCGAAGCGATTTTGGTGGCGAAACAGGAACGTACGGCAGACGGAGGCATTCGGACAGACCGCCGTTTGAGCGTCCCTGGGAGAAGAAAAGCAAATTCAGCGCGGAACGGGAAGAGAACGGCGCATGCTTCTCCAAATTTGCGGACAAGCGCTCTGGAAGAGGCGGCACGGGACGGTACGGACGTTACCGTACCGCCGAAGACAGGCAGTACGGAACTAAGAGTGCGGCAGAACAGCAGACGTCATTCAAAACATTCGACGGCAAATCCGGACATCAATTCAGGAAACCGTGGGAATCGAAAACAGGCAGTACGCTTCAGGACGGGAACGACTCGCAGCGCGAAAAAGAAACAAAAAACGAACAAAACCCGCGGGTACCGGAGGGAGAAATACTGTTCGGACGCCAGCCGGTGCTTGAAATGCTGCGGGCGGGCAGACGTATTGTAAAACAGATAATCGTAGCCGATTCTGTCAGAGAATCGGATGCGGTAAATGAGATAATAAAAACTGCTGAATCCGCAGGCATAAAAATAATACGGCACCGCAGCAGCGTTCTGGACGCATGGCTGAACTCCGCAAACCATCAGGGCGTGGCGGCCGTATGTGAAGAGTTCCCCTACTGCGCAATAGAGGAGATCGAAGACATTGCGGAACAAGCGGAAGGCAACATGATCTTCGTGATCCTTGACCACATCGTCGATCCGCAGAACCTGGGTTCCCTGCTGCGAAGTTGCGAAGCGGGCGGCGTGGGAGCTGTTGTTATACCTGCGGACCGTGCGGTGGGCGTCACCCCCGCGGCAGTGCGGGCATCTGCCGGCGCGGCAGAACACCTCAAAATAGCTTGCGTTCCCAACATTGTTCAAGTAATGGAAAAACTGAAAAAATACGGCTTTTGGACGACCGGTCTTGAGGCGGCTCCAGAGGCAAGACACTATACGGACGTTGATTTCAAAGGCAAGGTCTGTCTGGTTGTGGGAAGCGAAGGACACGGATTGAGCAGACTTGTAAGAGAGCACTGTGATTTTCTGGCGAAAATTCCGCTCTTTGGACACGTCAATTCCCTTAACGCCGGTGTCGCCGGCGCTATTGCCATCTACGAAGCATTGCGGCAGCAGCACCCAGATGCCTGATCATTTCTCAGTTCTCTGCACCCATAGCGGTCCGCCGCGTACAACCGCGCGCAGATGCTGCCTTCATACGGCTCACGGCGATGTTGAGACGCCGGCATTTATGCCCGTCGGCACACAAGGCTCTGTGAAGACACTCTCATCGGACGACTTGGACAGCCTCGGTGTGGACATGATTCTTGCGAATACATATCACCTTATGCTGCGCCCCGGCAAAAACGTCATTTCACTTGCCGGCGGATTGCACCGATTCATGAACCGAAAACGTCCCATTTTGACGGACAGCGGCGGGTTTCAGGTGTTTTCGCTGGCCAAACTCAGAAAGATACGGGATGACGGGGTGGAGTTCGGCTCGCACATCGACGGAGCGCGTTTCTTTCTGGGGCCGGTGGAGTCCATGGAAATGCAGCGGGTTATCGCTTCCGATGTGGCTATGTGCTTCGATGAATGCATTCCATACCCCTGCACGCATGAATACGCTTGCAAATCTGTCGACAAAACACTATCATGGGCGTCGGTTTGCGTTGCACAGCCTAGGGCGCGAGGCCAGCTTGTTTTCGGCATTGTTCAGGGGAGTGAGTATGCAGATTTGCGCGCCAAATGCGCAAAGAGTCTCACTGAAATGGAGTTTGACGGATACGGCATCGGTGGGGTAAGCGTCGGAGAACCCGAGCAGCTCATCCTTAAAGGCGTCGAGGACAGTGTGAAGCATCTGCCGGAAGATCGCCCCAGATACCTCATGGGCGTCGGAGACAGACTGCAGATCGTTGAGTCCGTGGCTCGCGGCGTGGATATGTTTGATTGCGTAATGCCCACAAGGCATGCACGCAACGGGTCCGCCTTCACAAACACCGGCACAATGCAGGTGAAGGCAGGACGACACAGTCGTGATATGCGTCCAATAGAGGAAGGGTGCGGATGCGAATGCTGCCGCAACTACTCTCGGGCATATGTCCGTCATCTGCTGAATGCCGGAGAAGTCCTTGGAATAAGGCTTTTGACAATTCACAACATCTACTGTTACATGAATTTTATGAGAGACCTCCGACAGTCAATCGAAAACGGCTGCTTCGATGATTTTCGGCAGGAGACGCATCGCAAGCTCGGACACGGCGCCGGGCCGGAATAAGACCGGAAGACATCGAAAACAATGCAGCCGATGAAAGAAAAGAAAAGAAATGACCCAACTTTCTGATGTTACAATATTGGCACAGGGAGCGCAGTCCGCTCCCCCATCAGGCGGACTTGGAATGTTCCTGCCGCTCATTATCATCTTCGCAATTTTTTACATGATAATACTCAGGCCCCAGCAGCGTAAGGAAAAAGAGCGCCGCAAGGAAATCGCCGACATGACAGCCGGCAAACGTGTGCTGTTCTCGGGCGGCATAATCGGTAAAGTTACCGAAGTGAAATCTTCGACGTTCATGGTGGAGGTTTCTTCGGGAGTCGTTATAGAGATTGCAAAAGGATCAGTCCTGCGGATCCTCCCGGATGGAGAAGCTTCCGCTGCGGATCTCGAACAAAACGCGTGACCCCTCCCCGACCTCGGATACGCTGAAGCGTACAAAATGATATTTCTCAACGACAAGAATACAAGGACCTCTGGAAATGCACAACAGTAACTCGTGGTTGAAATGGCTGCTTCTCGCGGCAATGGTGGCTTTTTCGGTTTTATTGACGGGACCGAAGGGCGAAAAAATCAGATTCGGCCTTGACATACAGGGCGGTTACAGTTTCACCGTCGAACTGGACCGGGAGGCTCTTGAAGCCAATATCAGAGACGAGGCCGCCCAGGAGAAAAACCCGGACGGGACACCTAAGAACATAAGCGAAGCCGAAATACAGAACAGAATCAATACCGCTGTAGAAACCGCCAATGAAACGGCTATCGAAGTGATACGCACCAGAATCGACTCCCTTGGTACGGAAGAGCCGGTGATAACACGCGGCAAGAACGGAAGGATATACGTCCAGATGCCTGGCGCTTCCGAGGAAAAGCGGGAGCAGGCGGAGAGGCTTGTAAGAAGCGCCGCATATCTCAAGTTCTGCCTGGTTCCCGTGCGATCCGCACAGAAAGCGGCTGAGCTTCTCGCACAGAACAAAGCTCCTGCCGGTTTCCGTATTACTGAATACGATGGACAGAAATATTATGAGCGAGACTCTGAGACATTTGACTACGACTCGTTCGCGAATTCGAGAGAACTGCGCCGCTTTGGCAACCCAGATCCCGGCACTGTGTTTATGCTTGAAAAGCACACCGTCGGCAATCAGGATCTGTTTAGTCCGATTTTTGTTTCACAGCGTGAACTGCTTTCAGGCAAATACTTGAGCCGCGCAACGGTAGATCTGGATCCGCAAACCGGAAGACGTCAGGTTGGTCTCAGGTTCGACAGAGAAGGCGCGCGTATCTTTGCGGACATTACAGGAAAATATTGTCCAAATGGAAGCATGAACAAGTCTCCTAACGGGCGTCAGCTTGCCATTATCCTCGACGACATCGTATATTCTGCGCCGGTCATCAACCAGAAAATCGATGGCGGCAACGCAGTCATAACAGGGAACTTTGACCTCGTCGAAGCAAACATGCTTAAGAACGCCCTGAATGCCGGCGCACTTCCCGCTCCGCTCAAATTCATTGGAAAACGTTTTGTAAATCCGACACTCGGAGAGGACGCAATTTCATCTGCCAAGCTTGCAATCGTCTGGGGATGTCTGGCCATACTTGTCTTCCTCGCCGTTTACTACCGCGCAATGGGCCTTGTGGCAGGTGTTGCGCTTGTATTGAACATAATTCTTCTTCCGTTGTTCTCTGTGATTTCATCTGGTATTCTTGGCGTTTTTGCGCAGGAGGCAGTCAATTCCGGGGGCGGCGTGATGCGGCTGCCGGTGCTGACGCTGCCTGGCGTAGCCGGTATTTTGCTCACGATCGGCATGGCAGTTGACGCCAATGTGCTGATTTATGAGAGAACCCGTGAGGAGCAAGATTCCGGACGTCCGGCGTTTCCTTCAATAATCGCCGGATACGACCGTGCCTTTCTTGCAATTCTGGACGGTAATCTCACAACCATTATAACCGCAATTATATTGTTTATTTTCGGAACGGGTCTCATAAGGGGCTTCTCCGTCACTCTTGTAGCCGGCATTCTTGCTTCGATGTTCACGGCTCTTGTTGTCACAAAGATGATTTTCAGAGCCTTTGTGCCGGAAACACGCACTAAAAAGATGAAGATGATGCAGATGGTGCCGTCTGACATCAACATACCATTCTGCAAATACTTTAAACAGTGCGGTCGTGTTTCTCTCGCTATAATTGTAGTCACAATAGCAATCACTGTTGTGCGTGCTGTACGCAATCCTGCCGATATCTTCGCAGTAGACTTCACTGGAGGTGCAAAAGTCAGCTACACGGTCGATAATGAATTGGCCGCACCTCTTCAAAAGATTCGTGAAGCGGCCGAAGAAGCAGGCATAACAGATGCTGCACCACAGTATCAGCATTCAGAGGGCGTCACGTATCTTGAGATCAAGACCGTCAAAACGGAAATCAACGGCAAAGAAGTATCCTCCGTTCTCACGGAAGCGCTTAAAACTGCGATTCCTGAGGCAGGCTTCAATTACATAGACGTGGATTCGGTCGGGTCGCAAATTGGCAAGGAAATGAAAAACAGCGCTTACATTGCCATAGCGCTCTCCACAATAGCCATGCTTCTTTACATAACGCTGCGTTTTGAATTCGGATTTGCCCTTGGAGCTATAGTTGCGCTTATACATGATGTATTTATAACCGTTGGGATATTCTCTGTTCTCGGATTCCAATTCAACTTGACGATCGTTGCTGCACTGCTCACGATCGTAGGTTACGGCGTCAATGATACCATCGTGCTCTTTGACCGTATACGTGAGGAACTTAAGCGGGATCGTAAGGATTCTTTCATGGAGCTGACAAACCGCTGCATTAATGTGACGCTGAGCAGAACGATCCTGACATCGCTCACTACGCTAATTACCGTTGCATCGCTTATGATATTTACGACAGGAGACATTTTCGGGTTTGCTGTCTGCATGCTTATCGGTCTTATAGTGAGCACGTACTCCACCATATTTATCGCATCGCCGGTGATGCTGGCGTGGTATCGTAACAAACGGCCTGCTTTTGAACAAAACAAATAAGCTTCGAGAGGCTTTATGACCACAGCCATTATTGTTGCTGCCGGAAGAAGCGAAAGAATGGGAAGCAATATAGACAAGGCGTTCCTCAGCCTTGGCCCAAGACCCGTTATTGCCTACTCCCTTATGGCGTTTGAGTCTTGCCCAGACATTGACTCCATAATCCTTGTTGTTCGAAAGGATCAGTTGATCGCTGCTCAAGGTGTTGCCAAAATGTTTGGCTGCAGAAAAGTTGGAACAATAATCGCTGGAGGATCCTGCAGACAAGCCTCTGTTCGAAACGGAATCAAAGCCTGTGACCCAGATACCGACATCGTTTGCGTCCATGACGCCGCAAGACCATGTGTAACAGCGGAACTGATTTCTGAAACGGTGCGTACCGCCAGGAGAACCGGTTCCGGCGTTGCCGCACGAAAAGTCACGGATACGGTAAAGTTTGTTGAACACGGACAAGTCGTTTCTTCCACTCTGGACAGAAACAAAATATGGACGGTCCAGACGCCGCAGACGTTCAAGTTTGAAATCCTGAAGAAAGCTTTCGATGCTGTTGATCCTGCCGACGAACGGATAACAGATGAAGCAAGTGCCGTAGAACTTTGCGGCGGCACTGTACATCTCGTGCAAAGCACTACACTCAACATAAAGATAACCGTAGCTTCGGATTTGCAGACCGTTGCTAAAATCATGGGGATTTAACGCAGCTCTAATGGGAAAAGTATACGCAGTTCTGGGAGATATCCACGCAAACATAGACGCCTTGAACGCAGTTCTAGAGGATGCAGAGAAGCAGGGCGTTACGGATTACGTGTGCGTCGGCGACGTAGTTGGATATAATGCCGCACCGAATGAATGCGTGGAAAAGATCGCCCGTTTGTCGGCAGCCACGGTCTGCGGCAATCATGATCATTACTGCGCGTACAATGAGTCCCTCGAAGACTTTCATCCGATGGCGGCAAGCGTCGTTGAATGGACAAGACGTCAGCTTACAGAGGAAAATGCGAAATGGCTTCATGATTTGCCGTACAGCGTTATATACAAGGGCATCACTCTCGTACACAGTACGCTGGACGGACCGGAGAATTGGGGATATGTCTTTGAGACGATTGAAGCTGAGTCTCATATGAGCTATCAGAATACACAAGTTTGCTTCCATGGACATACCCATGTTCCCACTATCTTTAAAGCGCACGGATTCAACATCACCCAGATGCCGCCGCAGGACATCTACGTCGAACTTGGCAGAAAGTATTTCGTGAACACCGGTAGCGTTGGACAGCCCAGAGACGGCATACCGGACGCCTCATACTGTATATATTCTCCCGAATTTAAAAAAATTTCTTTTAGAAGAATTCCATACGATATAGAATCCGCACAAGAAAGAATACGAAAGGTTGGTCTTCCGGAACGGCTTGCGCAGCGGTTGTCCGTTGGACGGTAGATATCACGGGATCATGACAAATGAGGAATAAGAATATGAAGCTCCATACCCTTTACATGAGCACTGTTCTGGCGTTGTCCATCTGCCTTGTCGGCTGCGGTGGTGACGATGACGGAACAGACGATGTAGGAACGAACAACCCGGATATTGTCGCTTGTGTCGGAGACAGCATCACACAGGGATACATGTGTGATGGCCTTCCCTACCCTGACCGATTGGCAGGCATGTGCGGAAAGTCCACGATAAATTACGGACTCGGAGGAATGACATCCAGCTACGGAGTTGAGATAATTTCTTCCGTTCTGGCAAAGAAGCCTGGCTATGTGTGTATTTTGTTCGGAAGCAACGATGTCATCAAAGGAAGGGATATCGAAGATTTTGAAGCAAATATCCGCTACATCGTGCAAGCGTGCAAAGCCAATAGCACGATACCCGTAATAGCTACGCTGCCGCCAATGAACAAAGAGCATATTCTTTTCAACGGGAAAGCGCAAAAATTTTCGGACGTAATTGTTGAAATTGCAAAAACCGAGAACGTCAGGATAGCAGACGTTCGCAAAGAATTTGGCGATGGCGAGCAGTATATCAACGATGATGGACTGCATTTAACTGATGCAGGCGGAGAATTGCTTGCGACCTGCTTCGCAAAGAAAATCTAACACAGGCTGTCGTTCTTATTCCGGAAGTAATTTCTAATCGTGGGAACCTACCATCAACGTACAAAGCATAAAGAACAACAAGCGATCCCGCTATGAACCGTGCATCAGACATAAAATGCGTCAGAAGAAAGTCTAAACTGTTCTCTGCCGTCTCCGTGTCTCTTGCATTGATTTTTGTGTGCCTTGCCAACTTTTGTACCTCAAGGATATATTTCAGATGGCACTACGACGTTGCTTCTCCGGGCGGTCTCTCACCCCTCTCCACGGATATACTTGCCGGGGCGACGGGCGAAATAACCATGATTTCCATCTTCGAACGGGTACACCCGCTAAGGAAGCCGGCAAGAAGACTTCTGCGGGAGTATGAATTGGCCGCAAAAAATATACCGGGATTGACAATAAATGTCCGGAACATAGATATCAATATTGATATCCCGGAAGCATCTGCCCTGATGCGGAAATACCCGGTGGAACCCAACTCTATAGTTGTACTGAAGGGCGATGACTTTCGCATCCTTTCAGAAGACGCACTTTCGAGATATGGAGAGGTGCGGACGTCCGGGACAGAAAACAAATCAACCGAATTCTGCGGTGAGACTGCCTGCACAATGGCAATACGCCAACTGCTGCGTCCGGAAGGAGTTTCCGTTTACTTCCTATCCGGTCACGGCGAATATGATCCACAAAACACAGACCGCATTGCGGGCGCGTCCACCCTCGCAAGAATTCTGCAGTCACATGGGTGCTCAGTAAAAAGACTTTCACTTCACGAATCTAGGAAAATTCCGGACAATTGCGATGTACTTGTAGTCGCTGGACCGCGCACCATAATTTCTGAGAAAGAAATCAGGGAAATCTCGAATTACCTTTATAGTGGTGGCAGCGCCATATTCATGCTCGATTCGGGTAATTCGGGAAACATGGGCTCTCTTTTTGACGCGTGGAACATCAATCTCTATGAAGATGCTGATGCAAAGAAAACAAGCGTTGCCACAACAATATACGGCGATCATCCTGTAACTCAGGCATTGTCAAATACAATGACGCTTTTTTTCGATCCTTGCTTTATACGTACGCCACAGGTGCTTACTGTTCCGGAAATTGCCGATAAACCCAAAATTACGCCTCTTGTCCTTTGCGAAAAAAAGGATTCGATACTTCCGTCCGTAATATCGGTTGCCATTGAGCTGGGAGGAACAGGACTTTCCGGCAAGTTTCACAACACAAGAATTATCGTATGCGGCGATTCTGAGTTTATTTCAAACGCCATGCTCGGTGAAGGCGTTAACGGAAACAGAATTTTTATATTTTCATCCCTCGAATGGCTCACCGGCTTCCAAGGACGCCTGATGCCGCCATCTGCGGTAAAATCAGTCTTAAACACCGGAATATCCCCGGACAGTTGGGGACGGCTCGTATTGAAACTGTCGGTGTTTCTTCCTTTAGTCGTTTTCGTCTGCGGGGTTTTCGTAATCGCCCCGCTGATAAGAAAAATATGATGCTCAGAACGTGAATTTATGTCGGAACGATAAAAATGACGGAAATTATTATTTCAGCATTGGCAGGACTTTTTATCGGGTTGCTTGCAGGTTTTCGCATAAAATCCGCTCTTGAAAAAAAAGCGCTGGCTTCCGACCGCCGAAATTACACCGCAAAACGCGGGGAAGCCGAAAAAGCGGCAGAATTAATCGTAAAAAATGCAGAAATGCGAACCAAAATCGAGTTGCTGAAGGCAAAGGAAGACTTTGAAAAGTCTACAAAAGAGAAAAGAAGGGAAATTGCAGAACAGGGAAATATTCTGAGCAAGCGGGAGCAAATACTTCTGCAGAGGGAAGGAAATCTCGACCATAAAGCAGATATGCTTGAAACAAAAGAGCAGAATTTGGACAAGAGGATAGAAGAAACAGAACGTTTGCGCGAATCCCTCAAAATAAAAGTGGCTGAAGCTGAAACAAAAACGTCAGAAGCCGATTCCCGGCTTGTGAAACTGGCGTCAAAGACAAGAGAAGAAGCACGCAAGGAATTGATGGAGCTGACAAGCTCGGAGCTGCAGGTTGAACTCGGCACGATGATCCGGCGTATGAAGGAAGATGCGGAGAAGAACTCTGAAAAAATTTCCAGAGGAATCATTCTGAATGCCATGCAGCGGTATGCAGCATCGCAGGCGTCGGAATCTTCTACAAAATCCATCTCAATAAAAAGCGACGACGTCAAAGGGAAAATTATTGGACGGGAAGGCCGCAACATTCGCGCTTTGGAGGCGGCGACCGGAGTTACGGTTCTTATTGACGATACGCCGGATGCCATTGTAATTTCTTCCTTTGATCCAATACGCCGGGAAATCGCTTCGATGGTAATAGAAAAGCTTCTGGCTTCCGGAAGAATAAATCCCGTCAGAATCGAAGAAACGGCGGCAGACGTGGAAGAGTCGTTCAATAACACGATCAATCAAATCGGAGCCGACGCCTGCTCACACTGCAATGTGTCTGCGTCAGATACTGAAATTCTCAATGCCGTCGGTAAAATGAAATACCGGACGAGTTTCTCCCAGAATGTACTTGATCACTCGATGGAAGTCGCATTTATCGCCGGCATAATTGCTCCGCAAATAGGACTGGAGCCGGACATTGCAAGGAAAGCCGGTCTGTTCCACGACATAGGAAAGGTTCTTGACCATATGTACAATGGACCGCATGCCCTGGCTGGTGCGGATTTCCTGCGTAAATACAGTGAAAATCAGGATGTTGTGAATGCTGTAGCCGGACATCACTCTGAAACTGACGTAGTGACTGACTATGCTGCGCTTATATCAGTGGCGGATGCAATATCGTCTTCTCGCCCGGGCGCACGGTCTGAAAGCGCAGGGATATATCTGCAGAGAATAGAAAACATTGAAAAGATTGCGCGCAAATCCAAAAATGTGAAAAAGGCGTTTGCTTTGCAGTCCGGACGTGAGTTGCGTGTCATTGTCGACCCGGATGAAACATCCGATTCGGACGCTTCCGTCCTGGCGAGGGATATCGCAAACAGAATACAAAGCGAAATACAATTCCCGGGCCAGATCCGAGTAACGGTTATACGGGAAAGACGCTGTACGGAATTTGCCCGGTAAAACAGATTCGCGGCATCCGTCTGAAACAAGATTCGGGAGGATTCGTCATGCGCGAAAATAAATG
>CASEAR010000121.1 GCA_949285835.1 uncultured Verrucomicrobiota bacterium
CGCACAGCCGTGCTTCGGTGTGGATGCGCCTTCGCGGCGGCGGTGTGAGAGCCGCCGCTGAGCGGCTTGAGCGCACCGGTGCGCATGAGGTGTATTCTTCTGATTTCGAGATAAACGGCGGACGCGGCGTCATTTCGGTATACGGGTTTGCTCCGGGGGCATCGTGGCGCGCGGCGGCGTCCGCACTCGGTGTACAGGCCGGTGCGGGCGGGGCAGCTGCGGCACTCCCGGATGATCCGGGCACGTATCTGGTGGCGTCCGGCGGCGCGCCGGGGAGCGGCGGTTTTGCCGTATTGACGGATGCGGCGGACGGCGGAGGCTCTGCGGAATGGCCGTTTGACGATTTTTCCATGCCGCCGGGCATGACGCCGGGCTTCACTGCTTCGGACTCCTGTACGGGATCCGTTGCGTGCATGGTCTATACGGACGTGGAGCCCGACGCCGCCGTTTCTGCGGTGTCGGGTGCGGCGCGTACGGCGGGGTGGTCTGTTGTTTCGCCGTCTGTGCCGTGCTCAACGTGCATTTTTCTCGGCAGGGGCGATGAGGTTCTCGTGATCAGTGCGTGCCGTCTGGCTTCGGGAGCCGGGACCGGTGTGCTTGTAATGCGGTACTGACGGGCGGAGGGATTACGGAGTTCCAATGAATTCGGAGGAAGAAAAAGAAGGAAGCGCCGGTTTCGGGCACGGCAGGAGTCGGCTGAACGGTGTGCTGCTGTACGCTGCTGCGGTGGGCAGTGGAGCCGTGCTGTCACTGGCGTTTCCGCCGTGTGCAGAGGCGGGGGCGGCATGGTTTGCAGTGGCTCCGCTTATGGTCATGTGCGGGGTATCGGGGTTTAAGAGGGCCTTTCGCCTTGGGTTCGTCTTCGGACTTGGTTTCTGGATTCCGTCGCTGATGTGGATGGGGCGGCTCTCGGAAAACGGAGGGCCGGCCGCGCTGGTTTTCCTCGGCGTGATCGGGCTGTCCGCATGGTGTTCCGTTTTTACCGGGCTGTTCGGATGCCTGGAGTCCGGGGTGTGGAGGTTCTGGCCTCGCAAAGAGGGAGGTCTGCGAGATGTGGCGTGCGCCGTGATTTCCGCAGTGTTCTGGTGCGGGCTGGAGTATTTGCGGTCGGTTCTGTTTACCGGATTCGGGTGGAATTGCATCGGGGCGTCCCAGTTCGAAAATCTCCCTTTGATGCAGCTCGCATGTGCGGGAGGAGTTTATGCGGTATCTTTTCCTGTCGCTCTGATGAATGCGGCGGTCGCGGGCACGTCGGTACGTCTGTGGAGGAAACTTCGTACCGGGGGCGTCCGGGGGCGCGGCTTCAATGCGGATCTCACGGTCGCGCTTGTTCTGCTGCTTGTGTGTCTGGCATGGGGTTTTCGCAATGTTTCACGAATGCGGGCGGAGGATGCGGGCAGCGATTCATTTGTGCGGATTGCGGTTGTGGATCCTTCCGGATCATGCTCCATTGAAGGACTCGATATTTCCGAATGGATTAAAAACTACGAGGACATGGAGGACAAGTCGCGCACAGCCGGACTGTTCAAACCGGATTTGACGGTTTGGCCCGAAACCTCGCTGTTCTATGCGATGCCGGATGCCGAACTGGCCGCTGCCACGTGCGGATTCGCGGCGGAGATCGGATCTCCGATACTTGCTGGAACGACGGAGCTGGCCGCAAACGGAAGTGAAAATGGGATGTTTCTCTGCTACAATTCATCGTTTCTGTTCCAGACGAACGGTGTCGTATCCGTCGCGTACAGGAAGCGGCATCTTGTGCCGTTCGGGGAGTACATCCCGCTGGACAAGGTGTTCAGGGGGCTGTCGAAGCTGATGCCCGGCGGATACAGCTGCGTCTCCGGCGGGACGGCATCCACGTTTACATTTGCGGGCGGTGTTTTGGGAGCCGTGCTGATATGTTTTGAGGACACGTTTCCCAATCTGGCCCGTGACTCCGTGCGGGCGGGGGCGCAGATTCTATTTTCCCAGAGCAACGACGCCTGGTTCTGGGGCTCATCCGAGCCTGCTGTTCACCATGTTAACGCGGTGATGAGGGCGGTTGAGACCGGTACGCCGCTTGTCAGGTGCTCAAACAAAGGGATTTCGGCGGTCGTGCTTCCGTGGGGAGAGACGCGCGGCGCGATAGAGGGCGGGTTCTTTGCGCAGACGGTTTCTCCGCGTCCCGTGGACTCGCAGCCGACTCCGTATGTTAAATTCGGCGACTGGATATTCGGCATTCCGGCGGCCGCCGCGGCTGTGGTTTTCGGATTGGCGGCCGCTGTGGCCGGGAAACGGCGGCGCAGAGTGGAGGATGCAGATGAAGTCTGACGGGAAACGTTCTTTTCTATCAGCCGCGGCAAGCCGCGTCTCTGAAGTTCTTTCCAATGCAAGGACAGCTGTTTACGATTTCTTCACGGTCAAAATGTGGAGTACAGAACTGCACAAAATGAACGGCTTGCGCAAGCGGGCGGTCAAAGTTGTGCGGGTAATGGCGCTTGTGTTTGTGGGATTTCAGAAAGACGAGTGTTCTCTTCATGCATCGTCGCTGACTTTTATTTCAATGCTTTCGCTCGTACCTGTTTTGGCGCTGGGGCTGTCGCTTGCGAGGGTGTCGGGGTACTCCGAAACAATGCGTACGGAGGCAAAAGCGTTTGTGAGGGACATGGTCGCGGATGTGTCTGTTCCCGCTGCGGCTGGAGATGCGGAGCGGACTGCGGTTCAAGCCCCCCCCGCGGGGGTAATAACCGTCGAGAGGGTTGAGAAGCTCATCGATACTGTATTTGACAGGATCAATTCGTTTAACTACGGAGCGCTTGGCGGATTGGGCCTTATATTCCTGTTCTGGACGGTGATAGAGATGATAGGCAAGGTGGAATCCACTTTCAACAAAGTTTGGGGGGTGGATGAGGACAGGCCGCTTTTTCGAAAATTTACCGATTATCTGTGCGTGATAATTATCGTGCCTACGCTTGTGTTTGCTGCGGCTTCGATCCCGGTTGTGAATGTGCTCAGGACGCATGTGGCGTCTTTCGGCAACGATCTGCTTATCTCGCGCCTGATGGGGGTTAACGTTTTCAGGGCCGCGTGGTCTTTGCTGCTGTTCAGTCTGGCTTTTTGCTTTCTTTTGAGGTTTACACCCAATACGCGCGTCAAATTTTCTGCCGGCATGTACGGTGGATTTATTACCGCGATCGGGTTTGCCGTGTGGATGAAGATATGTATGGCGGCGCAGATCGGCGTGGCGAAGTACAGCGCGTTTTTCGGGAGTTTCGCATTGCTTCCGATAATGCTTTTCTGGGTGTACATAAGCTGGCAGATACTTCTGGTCGGTGCAGAGGTCTCATATGCGGTGCAGAACGCCGATTCCTACGGAAGGGAATCCGGATGGAGCAATGCCAGCATGAGATCCCGCGTGATGCTTGCGGTGGCGATGCTTCACGAGCTTTCAAATATGATTTCACGGGGACAGGGGATTCTCGACTTATCGGAGTTTAATCGCAAATATGGAATTTCGTTCAGGCTTTTGCGTTCGGTAGCCGCGGATCTGGTTTCGGCAGGAATTGTGGTGGAAGCTGCGCAGCGCCCCGACTGCTTTGCCGCCTGCAGAAATGTGGGAGATATGCGTGTGAGCGATGTGGCGGGGATTTTTATGGAGCACGGAACTGGTCCGGAAGCCCTCGGAATACATTCTCTGCCGACGTCCTCGGCGGTTGGGGATGCCGCGGATTGCGGAAATGTTGGAGTTCTGGGGAGAAGAATTGCGGATATTCCGGAGAATGCACGGAGCTGTGCGGAGGCGGCAGATGCGTGAAGGCATAACATTTCTCGGTATGGCGGCAGCCGTGAAGGCTTTCCTCGGGAAAGTTTTTACGGTTCTGGTGATTGTGTCCGTAATCCCGGCATTTTTTTTTCTGGAGGGCTGCAGGACTATTTCAATAAAGCCCGAGCGGAACGCTAGAGTCTCAGTTCGCACTTTTATAGCTACCGGGTATGACAACGGTCCGAAGTCGTGCGGATGGAAACGCAACTGGCTCGGGCAGCCGGTTTACGCGTACGGCCCAAATAAGGGCAAGCCCAAAGCTGTTGGAATCACCGCCAGCGGGAGGAGGGCAAAAAAAGGTACCATAGCCGCAGATACCCGATATTATCCGTTCGGCACGGTTATGTACGTTCCTGGATATGGTTACGGACGCGTGGAGGATACAGGCGGAGCCATCAAGGGGGCGGACAGGATAGACTTGTGGTTCCCGTCGGAAAATGAAGCCTTGAATTGGGGAAAACGCAAAATCAGTGTAAAAGTATGGATACCGGAAAAGAAGCGGCAGAAATGACAGACTGGGCCGTGAAGCGCAGCCATATGCTGCTTGAATATGCCGGGAGCAGATACCCGCGCGGGGAGTGCCCTGCAATTTATGCACAGACAGACGAATGGATTCAAACGTCTCCACTTCGCGGATGCCGTGTTCTTGACGCAACTCCGGTGTTTTTCAATACGCTGATGAAACATGCGGCTCTGCTTGCGGGAGGCGCTTCGCTTACGGTGGAGTATGGAGGAATGCCGTTCGATCCGGAGGCCGTCAGCGTCCTGCGGGATGCCGGCGTGCGCACCGTGTCCCCGAAGGAAGCCGCGGATATGGATTTTGACGCGGTACTGGATTGCGGCGGAATAAACGCTTCGGTCCGCTCACGTTACGGTTATGCTGAGCTTACCCGTTCCGGCGTATACAAATATGCCGGACACAGATGTCCGGTCATTCTTGTCGACTCCGGCGTGATAAAGACGATAGAGACGGGACTTGGGACGGGGGACGGCTTCGTCAGGGCTCTGCGTGAGATTGGTCTCGGAGACCTGTCAGGCAGGAATATCGTTGTTTTCGGGTGCGGGAAGGTTGGTCGCGGAGTGGCTGTGCGCTGCATAATGGAAAATGCGGGACATGTTACCGTCGTCGATGATATGCGCAGTATAAAGCCTCCCGCGGGTGCGCATCTAATCGACATGCGCGACGCTGAGGGCATATCGGACGCTCTCCGCGGGGCGTGGTGTGCTGTTGCCGCCACGGGAATACGTTGCGCACTGGAGCGCAACGTGAATATCCGGGAACTTGCGGACTCCGGCATCCTGGTGGCAAATATGGGTGTGGAGGATGAATTCGGTCCGGATATGCCTGCGGAGAGGGTGCTGAACGGCAAATCACCGCTGAACTTTATCCTTCGGGAACCTACGCGTATGAGATACATAGACCCCACGATGGCCCTTGATAATTTCGCTGCCGTGAAATTGTGTTCCGGCGGA
The DNA here is from genome assembly GCA_949285835.1 of uncultured Verrucomicrobiota bacterium. Classification (GTDB taxonomy): domain Bacteria; phylum Verrucomicrobiota; class Kiritimatiellia; order RFP12; family UBA3636; genus CASEAR01. Next base: position 5,276 of record CASEAR010000121.1, read on the forward strand.
TGTGTCGAGGGGGTGAGTCTGCCGGATCCGGATCTGGAACAGCGCATCCTTGAGAATGTCCGCAGCGGCGCTGTGGGTCCGGAATTGGAGCGTTTCGGTCGTGCTCTGGGATTCGCGGAATAGGCGTCGCTGTCTAACGCGGTCGCGTTTTCGGATCTCTGAACTGATTCGCGTGTCCATGGGATTGAGCGGAGCGTTTTTTCCCCTGAGAGTTTCACGGTTTGCAGTTTTCAGCACATCCGGCCCGCCGGAATACAGGTTCGTTTACGTTCGGTGGCCTTTGCTTTGCGCCGGCTTCCGTAATTGATGACGGCGTGGCGTTGCGCAATATCCGATGACTCCGCAGCCGCTGATGCGCAGATTTGCCTTCTTAGGAGACTATTAAGCATTTCAATCTTTCCAGAGCATCATCGCCCGAATTAACGTACCTGCGGCGCCCGCGTGCGTTGTGTGAATTCGGAACCCGATCTTGTCAAGATTAAGACGGATATTTGAATCCGCAATGACTGTGCGCGCCGTGTGAATTCAGAACTGCGGCAACGAAATGGGTGGCCCGGATCATTTCGAAGCAATTAGTTCCAGCATTCAATTTGCTGCTGTTCCGAGCGCAAGGCGCTGCTGCTGCGTACGAGAAAATTCCGGGTATCCGCCATGATGTTTCGTTCCATGATTCGGGCGTTGTCCGGTTTTTACGCTTTCGAAACATTATTTATTTACTCTTGTGCCTTCAATGAGGGTTGCGGTGTGCCGTCTGTTTTGAATTCTTCTGCCCATTGCGTTTTGTCTTTGAAGGTATGACCTATGCATTATGCAGACATCAAATTCTTCCGTTCTTGCCGATTTTTCCGGTGTTGTGTGGTATATCGGCTTGACGTTCCTCCGTATGCTGGATAGAATAAAAAGTTCATCGCGCGGGGATCCGGCGGTGCAAGGGGGACTGATGAGAGACGGATTATTTGCATGTGGAGCTGTTTTTTTATCGTTGGCTGCCGGCGCTGTTATTTTAACACAAACTTCGGCACGGTGTGACGACTACTGGCAGATTGACCTTACGGAGCCCGGCGGAAATATTACATACAACGATTGTCTCAGCGGGTATATGGGCTCGAATGCCTTCGATAACGGTCCGGTGGGAAATTCTTCCAGATGGCTTTCCACGCGGATTACGGACGCTTGGGTGTGCTACGAGTTCGAGGAGCCTGCAACGGTCTGCAGTTATGCCGTTACCGGGTTCCCATCTGATAACAACGGACTTGCTCGGGATCCCAGAGCCTGGGTTGTTGAGGCGCTGTCTGATTCCGGAGAATGGACTGTTCTCGATACGCAGACTAACCAGACAGACTGGAACGCTGTTGAGAAACGCGTATTCCAGTTCGCCAATAGAACAGCTTTCAAGACGTACCGTTTCAGGATTACGGAAAATAACGGAGCAACCGACTATACAGGGTGCGTTGAATTGGAATTCTACTCCACTACCGTCGGACGTTTTGACTCGACCGGTGCAGATGGGAACATTTCGTTCAGCGACAGCCTGATAGATTACCCGGGAACAAAGGCTTTTGACGACGGGTTGCTGGCGTCCGAATCAAGATGGCTGGCCAGCGTTCCTTCGAATGCCTGGATCCGTTATGACTTTAACGGGCCCGTTGTTGTGTTGGGGTACTCGGTTACCGGCCTGCTGTCGGATAATATGGGTCCTGAACGAAATCCCAAGTCCTGGCTGCTTGAGGGATCGCGTGATGGGGACATATGGGAGACGCTGGACATCCGTACAGACCAGACGGATTGGAATTCTGCAGAGAAGCGCGTATTCAGAATTGAAAATGACCGTTCTTTCTCAGCGTACCGTCTTACCATAACAGAAAACAACGGAGCGAGCGACTATACCGGTTGTCTGGAGATCGAGCTGTACACAGATCCATTGTTTTCTGGTGTTCCTTGTGTGAAGATGATCACGAGTGATTCGTCATTCCCCGAGTCGGGCAGCGTGAGTCTCGATGCGACACTGTTGAGCGGAGATTCTGCAGTTTTAACTTTCATGTGGGGAACTTCGCCGGATGAGATGAATGAGTCGGTGTCCGTTCGTTCGATCGCTCCTGAAATTTCTCATGTGGATATTACCGACCTGCCGATGGGCAAAACATACTACTGGACAGTATTTGCGCAGAATGACTACGGAGTTGGATCCGCGGATGAAGTAAGGCCATTCCTGCCGTCCACCGGCGAGGATTTAACCAGTCCTGACGGTGGAATTATCTCGGGAACACCCGGGCACAGTGATTTCCCTCCGAAGAACGTGTTCGACGACGGAGGAAAGACTTCGAGCTCCAGATGGCTGTCAGATGCCTCTGCATTGCCTGATGTATGGGTTCAATACGAGTTTATGGGCGGAGCTCGCATAGTGATGGCATATTCCATAACGTGTCTTGGTTCAAACAATTTCGACCGCAGGTCTCCCAAGTCGTGGACGCTGTCCGGATCAAATAACGGGACAGACTGGACCGTGCTTGACACGCGTACGGAACAGAGCTCGTGGCTTACTGAGTATGAAGTCCGGACGTATGCCGTGGATAACCGCAAAGCGTTCAGTATGTACAGACTGACGATTACTGCCAATGACGGAGCGACGGATTATGCGGGTATTTCGGAGTTGGAGCTGTTCGGCCGCGTGTCTGACTATGATATCACGGTTATAACATTCAGGTAACGCGAGCCTGATACGGGAGGTCTGCCGATCATCGTGAATTGGCGGCTGTTTGGGCTGTGCCATGCAGACGGTATGCGTTGCTGCGGCATGATCCCATACGGCATTGACGGCGATCAGGCGTCAGGGCAGATTTTTCATTCCGCAAGTTCGCATTGCAGCGCAGGTACTGGTCGGCGTTTTGCAAAACGCCGGATGACGGATATCGGGAGGATTGCCTTCACGGCGGTGTTTTGCGGAAGGATGCGGGTTAATCACCCGCCTGGCCGCAGAATCTGTTCACAGTGTCTGCAGTTTGATTGGCGATTCCTGCATGGATATAAGATCTGAGACAAAATCGTCTTGAGGAATTTCTGAAAAGCCTCCGCCGGGGAAGAAATCGGACTCGGCGAAGAAATCAGAGACCGCCACGGAATATATGGCGTCGCCGTCAGAATCTGGATTGATGACAGCGTCCGCATCTGCGGCGGCGATGTTCCCGGAGACTGTCTCCGCAGTGGTCAGATGGAGTATCGCGGAATGAAACGCGCCGCGTCCGCTGGACGGGCGCTGAATCAGCGCTGCTGCGATCGTTAAAAAACAGGCCGCTGCGGTCGTGAGAGCGGACATTGCTATCCGCCTCCGGTGTCTGATCCTCAGGATTCGGGCATTTGTTCTGGCGGCATCTAATACTGTCTCGGCCGTTCTGGCGGACGGGGTTGCGGCTGCAAGTTCGAGCAGCCCTTTTCTTGCGGCCTCCTCGACTTCTTTCGGGAGCGTTGTTCCTCTATCGTCTTTAGTCATATGAACGTCTCCGGTCAATGTGACAATTGTTCTCTGTATGCGTTCAGCTCGCTGCGCAGTCTGCCGACTGCGTAGTGCATCCGCCCCAGTGCGGTGTTGAGCGGAATCCCAATAGCTCCGGCTATGTCTTTAAAGCTCATTTCGTCGAATATTCTCATAACAAAGACCTCTCGCAGATCGTGCGGCAGCCGCATAACGCATCCGGTTATGAATTCAGACAAATCCAAACCGGCGTACGCGATGTCCGGCGCGGGGATGTGCGGGTGAAGGCCGTGCAGAGGTTCTGAAGCGATATCCAGCTCAGAAGTGTCTCCAAAACTTGTTTCGTACTTTCTTTCCCTTATCACATCCACCACGGTGTTATGTGCGATGCACATGATCCATGGCCTGAACCTGCCGCCTTCCCACCGAACTTTGTGGTCCGCCGCCTTAAGCCATACTCTCTGATAAACATCATCCGCATCCGGGGAGCGGATACCTATCATGCTTCCAATGTACGCCATGAGGATCGGGGTAAGCCGTTTGACAAGAGTTTCGAACGCAACTTCGTCTCCTTTGTTCCTGTAGCGTTCATAAAGCTCTGTCTCGTTGCACTTATCGTAATCAAATCTTGTCATTGCGAAACCGGAAAGAGAAAGAACCACGCCCGTGCCGGGCGAACCGGCGGCAGACATCCTCGGAAGTAAACGTATCCTATATCCGGGATATTGTGTGGAAAATTATTTATTTCTTTTTTCTGCAGATCCGGTTTGCGGTCTGTTTGCCCCGGCGGCCTGCGGGCGCGCTCTGAATTGCAGGTAGACAACGACGCCTTCAAGTCCGAATTTTTCCCTGATTTTTCCTATGAGGTAGGCTTTGTAGTTTTCCGGTGCGCGAAGAGGGTCGTTTACAAAGATGCGTATGCCTATGGGGTTCCTGCCCACCTGTACGGCGTAGTATATCCGCAGCCGGCGCCCGTTTTTTGACGGAGGGGGCGATTGTTCGCAAGCTTCCGATATCACCCTGTTGAGTACAGCGGTCGGCAGGGCGGATCGGCTTTGCACAGCCACGTGATCGACAGCGCCTATCAGGCTTTTTATGTTGAATCCGGTCTTTGCCGATATGAATACGACTGGACAATACGACATAAATGGGATTTCACGGCGCAGTTTATCGATATATTCGCGCTGTTTGACTGTTGACAGATCCCATTTGTTTACGGCGACGACGCAGCCCTTGCCCTGTTCCGTGATCTCTCCGGCGAGTTGTTTGTCCAGAAGGCCGGCGCCGCGTTCTGCGTCGAGCATCAGCACACAAATGTCCGCGCGCAGCACGCTCTCCTGCATGCGGTAGCGGCTGTATCTCTCCACAGCTGTATCGACCCTTGCCTCGCGTCTGGCGCCTGCCGTGTCAATGAGGACATACCTGCGTCCGTCCACGGCGAACGGGATATCGATGCTGTCGCGCGTTGTACCCGGGGTGTCGGAGACAATGACACGTTCTGTCCTGAGAAGTTTGTTTATGAAGGAAGATTTGCCCGCGTTCGGCCTTCCCACTATTGCGACGCAGAGAGGAGGCTCTTCTTCCTGCTCGCCGGTTTGTTCCGGCGGCGGAAGGGTTTTCATTACGGCGTCCATGAGATCTTCGAAGCCTCGTCCGTGCAGGGCCGATACGGGATAGACCGGGAAGCCCCACCGCGAGAAGTCCGCGGCGGCCTGGTCTTTTTCCGGGGTATCGGCCTTGTTTGCCGCGACAAAGACCTTGATGCCGGACTTCCGCAGTACGGAAGCCGCCTCCTCGTCGAGGGGAGTGGCTCCGCTTATTATGTCGGTAACGAGTATGGCGGCGGATGCGCCGGCAAGCGCGGCTTCAGCCTGCATTCGAATGCCTGAGTCGATCCTGTCGTGTATGGTTTCGCGGTCGATGTTCATTATTCCGCCGGTATAGATGAGCGTAAACGGCCCGGACGGAGATGCGATTTCCCTTGATAAACGGTCTCTGGTAACCCCGGATTCGTTGTGCACTATTGCGATGCGTTTGCCGGCGATGCGGTTGAAAACCGCGGACTTCCCGACATTGGGTCTGCCGACTATTGCGACGGTTCTGCCGGGCCGGCGGCAGTCGCCGGTATCTTGTTCGGAATTGTCCATGCGGGTTTTTTCCATTGAGTCGTAATTTGCGTATCAGCGTCAGAGGGCGGTTTGTGGTATAGCCCTGCGGAGTCTGGCTATGGTTCGTTCCTTTCCGATAAGCCGGAGCATTTCAAACAAGCCGGGACCTTCGGAAACTCCGGAAACAGCCACTCTGACAGGGTGAACAACGGCGCCCATCCCTCCGTATTTTTCAGCGAGTTCCTTGATGACGTCTTCGGCGGCTTCCTCTGTGAAATCGTGTATCGATTCAAAACGCGAGGCCGTCTCTTCAAGAATGCGTCCGGCCTCAGGCTGTTTGAGACGTTTGGCGACTGCCGCTTCGGAGAACGGATAGTCCTCCGTGAAGAAATATATGCAGTTGGCCGGAATGTCTCCGAAAGTTTTTGTTCTTGGCTGTACCGGCACGATGACGTCGTCCACCGTGCATCCGAGCGGTTCTGTCGGGATTCCGGCGTCGGAAACCCGTCTGAGAAACTCTTTTTTGAACTCGTCTTTCGGCATGGCGGCGATGTATTCCCCGTTCATCCAGCGCAGTTTTTTGAGGTCAAATCTCGCTGCGCTGGCCTTGCATCTGTCCAGAGAAAATGCTTTGATCATTTCTTCGCGCGACATAATTTCGCGGTCGTCTCCCGGAGCCCAGCCGAGGAGAAGCAGGAAGTTGAACAGGGCGTCCGGGAGATACCCCTGTTCGCGGAATTCTCCGACGAATGCCGATCCGTCGCGTTTGGAGTACGGTTTGCCCATATTGTTGACAATCATCGGCAGATGCGCATAAGCCGGCGGCTGAGCCCCGAGCGCTTTGAACAGCTCGATGTGTTTAAAGGTGTTTTCCACATGGTCGTCGCCACGTATTACATGTGTGATGCCCTGCAGAATATCGTCAACCACGTTGGCCAGATGGAAAACCGGAGATCCGTCGGATCTGACAATTACAAAATCCTGCGTATCTTCAGCCTTTTTCCTCATCCGCCCTTTGACCAGATCGTTATACTCGAGCCGTCCCTCGGACGGCATTTTGAATATGATGCACTCGCCTTTGCCGCCCTTATCGGACTTGTAAGCGTGTCCGGAATCGAGCAGTTTCCGGGCGGCTTTGAGATGCTCATTGACGTTTGCCGTCTGATAGACCACGGGTTCATCATAGTCAAGCTTCAGCCATTCCATGCTTTCCAGCAGCGTTTTTATTGCTTCAGGCGTGGATCTTTCCAAGTCGGTATCTTCCACCCGAAGCAGGAATTTTCCTCCGGTATGCCGGGCGAAAAGCCAGTTGAAGATAGCCGCTCTGATGTTCCCGATGTGAACATTGCCGGTGGGGCTTGGTGCAAATCTTACTCTGATGTTATTACACATGTCATTTTCCTGCTTCTTCGGGTATGCCTTTATGCGTCAGGGCATGTGCTTCATGCTGCTGCCGTCGCATCCGCCGCTTTGAGAGTCACCCTGTTTGAAAATACGTCCGCCGATTGTATTGCATTTTGACGTTTTTTTCAATTCCAATGAGCCGGAGCAATTGATCTTTCCGGGCGCTCATGCCGTGCGGAGCTTCAACCTGTGCAAATACGCATACATTTCCCGAAGAGCACCGTGCCTCAGCGGCCCTCTGTGTTTCAGAACTGCGACTGCGCCGTGCAGATGAGCATTATAAGGACTGGAATACGCGTGATTTGATGCCGTTCTCCTAATGTCCGGCAGCGACTCGCGGTCTCCGCAATACGGTTCGGTGAAGGCAGGGGCGTCAAGCTGATTCCGGAGATGGGCTGATATTTCAGTGTTTTCACAGACTGCGCCCGCCGGAATCCAATGACTGATGATTTAGCCTGGTCTACGCCGTCTGGAGAGGCCTATGTCATGCCGCAGAGCCCGACGAAATAATAAAACTCAGCGAGGCGCTGCTGCTGGAGGACGGGATTGATTTTTAGAATGCCGTCAATACTGAACATCTTTTGAATAAAGGGCGCAGTTTGCGTGCGGCGGCTCCGCTGTTTTATGCCTCCACGCGCATGAGAAACTGCTTGCGGCAAGGCCGGACGGTCAAGTGTCCCTCAGGTCTTTATTTCCCGGCATCAGGGATGGACAGGAGGAGGGAATGCATGAGTCCCGCTTCAGCTTTCCGGCCTTTCAACATTGCGCTGCGCTTCCCGCCGTGCTGCGAAAAATTTGTGTGCAGATAATTTTTTGTAAGGCGAATGGCGATCGTGGAAGAGTACAGCGGAGGAAATCTGCGAGCCGGATTGATGTGAAAATGCAGTATTCATATTTGAGGCATTCGCGTCCGGGTGGCCCTGAATGGAATTACCTGCTGCGAAGCGCGGCAACGTTCAGGTGTGGCTGCTGCAGTTTTTTGCAGGCATGCGTTTTACGATGCAGGGGGGCAATGTGACCGGTAAACGATTTGATGCGGTTGATGCGATTCGCGGGACAGGGACCGGACTTTGCGTTTTTGTGAAATGTTTTCAGTTTGATACTTGTCAAAGAACGGTTTCGTGGGTAGTATATCGGCTGTTTCGGTTATGTTAGACGGGTGCGGCGCCCGCATGTGTGACTGTGGAGATCGTTAATTCTTATGTCAAAAGATGATTCAATAGAGGTAACCGGCACCGTTGTGAAGGTCCTCCCTGCGACTATGTACAGGGTTCGTTTGGACAACGGGCACGAAGTTCTCGCCCATATTTCAGGCAAGATGCGCAAGTTTTTCATAAGGATCACTACGGGGGACAAAGTTACGATAGAGATGTCTCCTTATGATCTTGAGAAGGGCCGCATCATTTACAGACACAAGACTCCTGCAGGTCCGGCTCAGTAAAGGCCGCTTCACTGGAAGCAAATCGTACAGCGTTCAGCTCTGCGGGCCGGCTCTATTACGGCGTTGGGGTCGTTGTTTGTTTGCGATGCCGGTTTCATTCAGTTCTCTCCGGCTTCCGGCCCGGGGCTGCCTACCTCGGATCGGAGCTGGGGCATGTATTTTGAAACTATCTTTTCCCCGTCTTCCCAGTTGGAAAGTTTTTTCATATCTACCAGGATGGCGAAGCGGCTACCATCGCTGCCGTCCTCGACGGATTTTGCGATATCGCCGAGTTTGTTTTTCCACGCGGACAAAACAAGTTCGTGCGCGATGTCGCGGAGAGTGAAGGACTCTTTGTCCGAAACTTTGTCGGGAGACAGGGCTATCTGTCCGAGGACTTCGGCGGCGCGCGGATCTGACTGCTGCAGTCCGAGCACGTGGTCCGTGCTGTCTGCCGCAGAGTCGTAGTATGCTTTTATTATGGCGGCGTAAAGTGGATCGTCGATTACTTCAGGCGGCAGATAGCGGGCCATAAACGGCACGAGTTTTTCTTCGGAATCGGCATTGTGGGCTAGGAGTCCGCAAATGTCCCTGTAAAGTTTGATTCTGGCGCTGTGGCCGCCGGATTCCGCTTCGGCGGCGATTTTCCTGAAGCGGGCGGCTTCCGGTGTATCAGTGTATTGGATACGCGTTTCTTTGAAAGGGGCGGGAGAGTGTGCGGTCTGGCCTGTTTTTTCGATGGTTCTGCGCTTTTCCTGTTTGCTCTCGATTGTTTCGAGTCTCATAGCGAGCGCCTGCTCAGGAATTTGCAGCAGGGAGGCTGTTTCCTGAAGCATTTTCGCCTTGTGTACTGGATTTTTGCATCTTGCGGCGATTTCGAGAGTGTTGTCGGCGATTCTGCCTATTGCGCCTTCAGAATCAGGGAAAGGTTCCGCCGCGTGGAAATACTTAACGGCGAAATTAATGACATTTTCTGATGCGTTGAGTATTTTTTCGAACTCCTCAGGGGCTTTTGACAGCAGAAAGCTGTCTGGATCTTCGCCCTCCGGGAGGTGTGCGATACGCACCGGGATTTCCTCGGCCACCAGAATGCCGGCTGTCCTTACCGCGGCTTTCTGGCCTGCGGGGTCGCTGTCGAACAGTAGGACTGCGCTGTCGGCGTATCTTTTCAGGAGCGAGGCATGCTCAGGGGTGAATGCAGTTCCCTGAGAGGCGACCGCTCTGGGAAAACCGCACACGTGGCAACGGATCACGTCGATTTGTCCCTCGCAAATGACGGCTTCCCGGTTCTTTGATGAGACAATGCCGCGCTGCGCCTTGTCAAGGGCGTAAAGAACGCGGCTCTTTGTGAAGATCGGGGTTTCAGGGCTGTTTACATATTTTGCGTTCGATGCAGATGAATCCAGGATGCGCCCGCTGAACGCGATTACACGTCCCTGAGTATCGCATATGGGGAACATCAGGCGGTTTCGGAATCTGAAGATATAGGGGCCGTTCCCTGAGGACTGCGGTGCGTCTGATTCCGAAACAATGCCGGCGTCGCGCAATTCGTTCATGGAGAAATGATAGTCTCTGGCGAATTGTTCAATCGCTCTGAATGTACCCGGGGCGTATCCAATGCCGAATCTCTCGGCGGCCTCGCCGTCAAGTTTGCGCGAAACGAGGTATTCGCGCGCGGTTTCGGCCTCCGGACTTTCCAGAAGGTATTTTCTGAAAAAAGACGCAAGGTCTGAGTGAAGCGCGAGCAGACGCTTTACTTTGACGTATTCATCAGAATCTCCGGTCCATTCAATTTTTACTCCGCACTTGCCGGCAAGCGTCCTGACGGCGTCGGTGAAGCTCATGCCGTTGTATTTCATGAGGAATGAGAAAACATCGCCCGCCTCGCCGCATCCGAAGCACTTAAAAGTTTGCCTTAGCGGATTTACCGTGAATGACGGCGTCTTCTCGTTGTGAAACGGGCAGCACGCCTTGAAAAGGCTTCCGGCGCGCTTCAGCGCCACCTGAGACGATATGACCTCGACTATATCGCTTTTGGCGCGGATTTCTTCAATGATCTGTTCTGAGATGCCGAAGGACATTGTCTGCGCTTTTATTTTTCCGTGTTTTGAGCCTTTGCTGCGCCGGCGTCCGAACGCGTGAGCTCTGTGCTTTGGAACATTGCGTTTTCGGCTTTCTGCCACATGGCCCGCAAGCTGTCGCGGTCAGAGCCTTCCGCCCATTTTGCGAACAGCTCGGAAAACATGGCGGCAGCCTCTCTGAACTTGTCCCCGCGTCCGGCCGAGGAGATGCCTATGAATTCTATCTTTGCGGCGGCAGTTTGCCGTGCCCATCCGGAGCCTGAGAATTCCGCCCATTTGTTTACTGGGAGCGGGCGGTACTTGAGGTTGCCGTTCAAGTCGGGCGTCCCATCGAATCCAGGTGAAACATACATCCGCCGCAGAGTCCTGAGGATAAAATCGGGATAGGTGACGCCAGTGGTAAGTATTGCGAACCTTCGTCCGCACATCCACTCATCGAAAGCCCTGTCGAAGAGGTATGCTGAACCCTTGCCGGAGGAAGTGCTGTCGAAAACGGAAGAGGACCAGCTGTCTCCTCCGGCAATCAGGCTGCATATCCGGTCAAGACGCGCGGCGGGATCGGGGAACTGAAGCCAGAAGGCTGCCAGCTGCGCGGCTACGCACGGATATGCGGAGGCGTACACGGAGTTGGGAGCGGCGAGTTCCCAGGCCGGGGGGAGATGTCCGCTTTCCCATAGTTTGAGGGTCTCCTCGGCGTACCTCTGCCTGCGGTCCGGATCCATGGCTCTGGCAAGTCCTGTGGTGAACCACTGCGGCAGGCGGCGCACCTCGGATAGATTCGGCGTTTTGCCTCCGGCGCGCCCTGCGAGATATATTTTGAGCATAAACAGGGCTTCGGAGACGGCGTCCGCGAGCTCTCGAGAGTCCATGTTTTCCGGATTTTCCACATTGATCCGTATTGTCGCCATATTCGGGAATTTGAGGGCTCCCGGGACAAGCGCAATGTTGTATGCGCTTGAGCTGAGCGTGTCGCCTTTTTCTCCGATTATCCAGACGCGGTATTCGGAAAGCGGGAAGTCTACTCCGGTTACGGCGGAGAGCCGCGACCGTATGTCGGTGATGAATCCGCGTATCACCTGCTGGTCCGCGGAATTGAATGCGGAACCCGAAACCCTTGCAAAGCCATCCGCGCTTACAGTGCCGGCTTTTGACGCGAGTTCTTCAGCCTTTTTTATTATGCTCTCAGTTGTAGGCGCAGCGGGGCGACTGTCCGCTGCGGCTTCTTTTGCTGCCTTTTGCGTGATCTCTGCGGCCGGCAGCGCCGATACGGCTGCGGCGATCGCTGCGGTAAAGATTGAACGGTATCTACGAGTCATGGCTGAATTTGTCTGCTGCGCCTGATTATACACCCGGAACGGGGGAAAGCCAGGCAGTTTTCTTTGGGAATACCCTTGCGCGGCGCAACTGCCTTGCAGGGCTGAAAAACGATACGCAATCCGACTTTTCCGGGGCATTCCCGTCTGAATCCGGCGCCGTCTTCCTCCGGGCGGGGCGGCTGCCCGTTTCTTCGTTATTTGATCCGACATCTGACGTTCGGGCGGAGCGTCCGGACGTCACTGTTCCCGCGGTACCCGGAGCATGCGGAATGCGTACGATCCGCAGTCCCCGGGTTTTTCTCCGGCAGTTCGCTGTTTCTGTTCTGTGAGCACGTCACCTCACCGCGTATAACGCGGCATGCAAATTCTGACCGGATTTTCAGAAAGCGGCGCCGGTACGCGTCTGCATTCGCTCTTCACGAGTCCCGCCCTCCGGTCAGGCTGCGGCGCTGAGGGCTTTGCGCGCCGCTTCACAGAATGGGCAGAACGGCCGGCAAGAGCTGGTGAACCGCGGAAGAAGATTCTGCGTTCATCTGTTGTATGTGTCCTCCTCGTGCGTATACGGAAGCGCAAAAGTATTAGACATGGGCAACAACATGGCGAGCACCTGGAATCTTGTAAGAACAAGTACAGTGTCCATCTCGTCCAGATTCTTCGTGGCTGCGGCAGATTTGAGGTTTTTTTCCAGCATGTCCATAGCTGTCATGAGCTGCGTTTTGCGGCTCGGGTCCATTCCCTTCAACTGTGCGGCAACTTTTGAGGCGTAATAGCTTACTTCGTCCATTTTTGCATCCGCGATATTTTTGAGGATCCATGCCGTCCCCTCTTTTTTCAGATAGATATCTTCCTGATAACCATCCGCTTTGTTCAACCTTATTTCAGCTTCGGTTCCGTTGTTTTCAGTATTTACGCTGTAGTTGTTCCGGGTCACCGACTTCGGAAATCCTGCGCCTACTGAAATTTTACGGAAAAGGCTCGAAACCGGTTTATCCATAGTGGCGATCAGTTTATCAGTCGGGAGAGAGGACACTTTGTCATATGTGAGTCCTCCGAGCATATTTGAAAACAACCGTGCGTTGTCCTTGCAGTCCTGTACGGGAATAACGCCGCCGGTAATCATTTTTCCCATTTCACTCTCGTAAAAAACGTCGTTGTCAAAGAGCTTTGTCACGGAGGACAGGACGGAGATAGTCTTATTCCAGATGTCCTTGTCCACAGCCGAGACGAGCTCTTTTTTTATCTTGTCTATGTTATCTCGGTATGGGGACTGCGGGAGAGTCCCGTATACGTGTTCAAGCACGGAGTCGTTGTTGTAGGCATTAAACAGAGCGGCGGCCGCAGCGCCGGCTTCATCTTCCGTTGCTGCGCCTGCGGCGGCCATAGAGATGGCCGAAATAACAATTGCAGACAAATATTTTTTCATAGTTTACTTACCTCGTTGTTGGTGACAATAAAATGCTGCTTCGGATCATATCCGAGATTGGCGTCAATTTGCACCGGATTCTCCGGCGGTATGTACGGCGAATGCCCGTTCTATGGTGGCCTGCGACACTTTCCGCGTGAAAAGGCTTACTATCGGAACCACGGCGAACGGAACGAGCATTCCGATACAGGCTCCGGTGGAGGCCAGAGACTTGTCCATCGTAAAAAACAGGACAATTGAAGTCGCCAGTCCTGATATCATTCCGGCGAACACCCCCGGTCCGGTTGTCCTCTTCCAGAACAGCCCGTATATGTAAGGGGCAAGGAAAGCGCCGGCGACGGCTCCCCACGAAAGGGACATAAGTGTGTCGATGAAAGTGATGCGGTGTGTGGAGATGAAATAGGAAATGGCGATGAACAGGGCAGAGAGGAAGCGCATAAGCGTTATAGATGTGCGGTGCGTCACTTCCGGATCCACCACCCCTTTATAAAGGTCAATGGTTACAGCTGACGACGACACAAGGACAATCCCAGAAAGCGTGGACATGGATGCTGAGAGCAGAAGGACCAGAATGAGTCCCAGCAGCGGTTCCGGGAGATATCGCACAAGGATTTCCGGTATGATGGTGTCCTCCGGCGCTCCGCTGGGCACTTCCGGCAGACGGTCTATAAACAGATGCGACATGGCGCCGGAAAAGTACGCCGCGCAGCCGATGACAAGCGCGAACAAAGTGCACACTACTGCTCCGCGCACGACCATGCGTTCGTTCTTCAAAGCATAGAATTTGTGCACCATCTGCGGCATTGCCCAGCATCCGAACGACGTCATGGCAACAAGGCTTGGGAGAAGATACCACGGGCCCGGCACGGCGACGCCGGCGCTTTTGTGCTCGGAATACTTTTGCGCGGCGAGGCTCACCGCTTCAGGCAAGCCTCCGGCGGGGGATACTTTCGCCAGAACGTACACGAGCGCCAGAGAGCCGCCAAGCATCACCACGCCCTGTATGCAATCCGTCACGGCCACAGCGAAATAGCCACCAAGTATGAGGTACAGTCCGGTAAGCGCGGCCATTATCAGGATGGCGGTCTCAAAAGGGACGGAGGGGAATACCTGAACCATGAGCTCTGCCAGACCCTTGTAAACGCCGGCGGAATAGGGGAGCAGGAATATAAATATGACCATTGCGGAAAACGGTTTCAGAGAATACGTCTCAAACCTGCGGCAGAAGAATTCCGGCATAGTCATAACGTCGAGATTGTGCGTCATTCTGCGCGTTCTTCGCCCCAGCACGAACCACGACAGCAGTGCTCCGAGCACGGCGTTGCCTATGCCTATGGACAGCGCCGAGAGACCCTGATGCCAGCCGAAGCGGCCTGCGAAACCGATAAACACGACGGCGGAAAAGTAGCTCGTGCCGTAGGCAAATGCCGTCACCCAAGCTCCGAAGCTGCGGTTCCCGAGAAAGAAATCGCCGAGCGTTTTTGTACGTTTAAGGCCCCAAACTCCTACGGAAATCATCAGCGTTACGTAGAGCAGGACGAATACAAGCGCAAATTTCATTTGTCCTCCGAATCGTTGCCCGCTGACTTTAGCACAAAAAAAAATTTTTTGGAAGCGTTTAGCGTTCGCACGTTATTTGTACGGGCATTTTGTAAAATCGCCGTCCCGGTACGTCATTTCCGATGAGATCCGGATTCTTTTGCCGGTTCCGGGATGGATAAATTCCATTGCGGCGGAATGCAGCAGGTGCCTTGGTATGCCGGCGTAGGATACGACGGCGGACTTCGCCCCGTACAGCATGTCTCCGCAAATGGGAAATCCTGCGTATGCGAGCTGGCACCTTATTTGATGCGTCACTCCCGTGTAGATGGTGATCTCCAGCAGAGTGCCGAACCGATCCTCCGACAAAGGCCTGTAGAAGGTCTCGGCGAAAAGAGGTTTTTCTCCACGTGCGGTTCCGTGTGCGGAGACGACTCTCATTTTGCCGCGGGAAGGCGAGGTGTGCGCAAGGTATCCGCTGACGCCGCCGGGCTGCTTTACCTTGCCTTCGACGACGGCGAAATACGTTTTTCTGACGGTGTGGGCGGAGAATTGCCTGCGCACTTCGCGAAAGGCTTTTTCCGTTCGTGCGGCGAGGACAAGGCCTGAAGTGCCGTTGTCGATGCGGTGCAGGATTCCCCCCATCATTGGGTCGGGTCCGGCCACGGCAACTTCCGGGAATGCGCGGACGATTCTGCCGGCCAGCGTTCCGGTTTCGCGGGGACGCTGCGGGCAGCAGTCCTGTCCGGCGGGCTTGTCGGCCGCCGCGAACATGTCGTCTGCGAAGACGGCATGCACGGGCGCATCATCGGGAAAAATCCGGCAGTCGGATTTCTCGAATAGCTCTGTCACATGCACTTCGTCGCCCTGTGAGACCCGGTCCGATCCGGATGCGCGTCTGCCGCATACGGACACGGCTCCGGAGTCGAATGCCAGCCCTGCAAGCGACCGCGTGGTTGTCCGGAACATCTCTGCGATTACGGCGTCCAGTCTTTTCGAGGCGTGTCCGGCATCTGCGCGGAAAGTGATATCCCGTAGCATTACGCGTCCAGTCCGGCCGTCAGGCGCCGGTATAGCGTCGGATGGATGCGCCGATGCGTTCCAGTATTTCGGCTCTTTCCTTGTCGTCGGGCCTGAGTGTTGTCAGCCTGAACCCGTTCAGATCTGTGTGGAATCCTGTGAGAGGCGTAACGCAAACCCCTTCGTAAGCCATCATGTAGTGTACGAAGCGCTTGTCCGGGGGGGCGCCTTCGACGGATTTCTCCACAAATGCGCGGATTTCCGGGTTTGATATCGGCAGAGTCTGCCGGGAATCTATGGCGCCGTCTTCAAAAACGGGCGAGAAATAGAACGCTCCCTGCGTGGGGCGGACGAACACGCCCGGGATCGTCTTGAAGAAGTCGTACACCTGATTAGCGCGCCGCTCGAACATTTTTGCGCGTTTTTCCTTGAGCACGGCGTACCTCGGATCTGCATAGATTTTGGGAATCGCCAATTGCGGCAGGGTGGTGGAACAGACCTCCATCATCTTGCTCTTTACAAGAGCGTCGCAGTATTCCCGGAACTCAGGCGTGGCGTCGGCGTTGAGCATTTCTATCCACCCGCATCTTGATCCGGGCCACGGTACGTCTTTGGAGATGCCGCGCAGAGCCAGTCCGGGCACGTCTCCCAGCATTTGTGAAAGGTGCAGCGTCTGCGCTCCGTTGTAGCAGATATGCGCGTAGATTTCATCGCAGATTACGAATATGCCGTATTTTCTGGCTATGGCTACTATCCCTTCCAGAGTCTCGCGCCGGTATACGGATCCTGTAGGGTTGTCCGGGTTTACAAGAGCAATGGCTACTACCTGCGGATTGTATTTGACTTTGTTTTCGATGTCGTCCAGATCCGGCTGCCAGTCATTTTTAGGATCAAGCCTGAACTGGAGGTGGACGTAGTCCCCGCGTTTGCCTTCGTTTGACGTATGCGTGGGGTAGGAGGGAGACGGCATCAGGACCCTGTTGTCCTTTTTTATTAGGTCGTATATTTTGTCTACGGCGTCGGCTATACCGTTGAAAAATAGAATATCGTCCGGTCCGATTTTAACGCTGTTTTCGCGATTCGAAACGAGGTCGGCGAGGTATTCACGGGTGGAGAGCACGCCGCGGCTCGGACAGTAGGCCCAGGAAGAGTCGGAGGCCATGAGTTCCGTCACAATTTCCTTGATCCACGGTTCTATTTTTTCTCCTGCGGCTACCGGGTCGCCTATGTTTTCCCAGGTTATGGGGCGGCCCATGGCACGCAGTTTGTAGCCGAAGTCAACGATTTCGCGGATTTCGTAGTGCAGGTTTTTTATGCCGCTGTGGGCTATTTTTATTTGAGAGTGCATTTGTTTTGTACGCGCCTGTTTATTTTCGGGTTCAGTTGAGGCGGGCGGCGCGCTCCGCCGACTTTACGGTATTGTCCATCAGCATGGCGATGGTCATCGGGCCTACGCCTCCCGGTACCGGCGTTATCAGTGAAGCCTTTGGAGCAACTGATTGGAAATCAACGTCTCCGACGAGTCTGAAGCCGGATTTTCTGGACTGATCGGGGATACGGTTTACGCCCACGTCGATTACGACTGCGCCGTCCTTGATCATATCGGCGGTGACAGTGCCGGGTCTGCCTGCCGCGGCGATTACGATGTCGGCGCAGCGTGTGTATTCGGCGAGGTTTTTCGTCCCGGTGTGGCACACGGTCACAGTGGCGTTAGGGCCTGGCTTCCTGCGCATAAGCAGACATGCCACGGGCTTGCCGACGATATTGCTTCTGCCGATCACGACGGCGTGTTTTCCGGAAGTCTCCACACCGCACCGCACGAGGAGTTCGATTATTCCGTGCGGGGTGCAGGGCAGCGGGGCGTCCTCGCCGAGAAGCATTTTTCCGACGTTTGCCGGATGAAATCCGTCCACGTCTTTTTCCGGCGATATCGCGCTTATGACAGCAGATTCATCTATGTGTTCCGGCAGGGGCAGCTGAACCAGTATGCCGTGAACATCTGGATTGCTGTTGAATGCGCTGATATGCCCGAGCAGTTCCTCCTGCGATGCCTCACGGGGCAGCCTGACCGGGAACGAACGTATGCCAACTTCCGCACAGGCCTTTTCTTTGGCCGTGACGTACGAAATGGATGCCGGATTGTCCCCGACGAGGATTACGGCCAGTCCGGGAATAACGCCCCTGCCGGCAAGAAGAGAGGCCTTTTTCGCGGCCTCGGCGCGAATTTCGGAAGAAATTTTTTTGCCGTCGATAATATTCATGGCGTCCTCTCCCGGAATCAGATTATTCTGTCGATGCGTTCCATGGCTTCGAGCACATTTTCCATGGAATTGAACGCGCTTATGCGCGCATATCCGTTGCCGCATCTGCCGAAACCGGATCCCGGCGTGACGACGACCTGCGCCTCGTTGAGGAGCCGGTCGAAAAACTCCCACGAGTCCATGCCTGTGTCGAACCATACGTACGGGGAGTTGTCTCCGCCCGTCGGGCTGAACCCTTTTGCGCGGAGTTTGTCGCGGATGACCGCTGCGTTGGCGAGATATCCGTCTACGAGCATTTTTGTCTGCTCTTTGCCTTCTTCGGAGTAGACGGCTTCCGCTGCGCGCTGAACAGGATATGAGACGCCGTTGAACTTCGTACTCATCCTCCTTGCCCACATTGGCTGAAGCATTATTTCAGACCCGTTCTCAGCGAATACGCGGCAATCTGCGGGGACTACCGTGTAACCGCACCTTGTGCCTGTGAATCCAGCCGTTTTCGAAAAGCTCCTGAACTCCACTGCCACCTCCCTCGCGCCCGGGATCTCATAGATAGAGTGAGGGATGTCCTTGTCGCGTATAAACGCTTCGTACGCGGCGTCGAACAGTATGAGCGCCTTGTTTTCTCTGGCGTATTCCACCCATTTTTTCAGCCGGTCGGCGGAGGCTACGGCGCCCGTGGGGTTGTTTGGGAAGCAGAGGTATATGAGATCGGCATGCGTATCCGGCACATCGGGTACAAAACCGTTTTCAGCCGTCGAGTCGAGATATATAAGGCCTTCATAGCGTCCATTGATGTTCCCGCCGGTACGGCCGGCCATGACATTCGTATCTACGTAAACGGGATAAACGGGGTCGGGAACTGCAATGCGTACGTCCTGTGCAAAAAGTTCCTGAAAGTTGCCTGTATCGCATTTAGCCCCGTCGGAGATAAAGATTTCGTCTGGAGAGATGTCAGCGCCGCGGGAGCGGAAGTCGTTTTGCGCTATGGCTTCGCGCAGAAATCCGTATCCGTGATCGGGTCCGTATCCGTGAAATGTGGCATCGACACCCATTTCCTCTGTTGCTTTTGCCATTGCTTTTACGCAGGCGCTCGGGAGTGCTCTGGTGACGTCGCCAATACCCATCCTGATGAGTTTTGCATCAGGATTCTTCTTTGAAAAATCTGCGACGCGTCTGGCAATGTCAGAGAAAAGGTAGGATGCCTGAATTTTTGCGAAATTAGGGTTGGCTTTAATCATTGTGAATCTCCGGTGGATAAAAACATTTCGCTGGATTATCTCACTTCCTGATGATTTTGACAATGCCGCCGGATTTTAACGTGTGGTTTTGAAAAGTGCAGAATGTAACGTCCATATTCAAAGGAAGGATTGGCATCGTGAAAAGAAACGTCCGAAAGAGCTGCATTCCAATTGCCGCCATGCGGGCAGATTTTTCCGGAAAACAGAGATGTTCCGCTTTCTGCTGAAATGGAACCCGCGACACAATCCGCGCAGAAAATATCATGGGAGGGTATACCAAATATCCCCATTCTTGTTCACATTCTCATCCTCGTGCAGATTCTCATCTTTGTGAACGTCTTAA
The DNA here is from genome assembly GCA_949285835.1 of uncultured Verrucomicrobiota bacterium. Taxonomy (GTDB): domain Bacteria; phylum Verrucomicrobiota; class Kiritimatiellia; order RFP12; family UBA3636; genus CASEAR01. Next base: position 24,898 of record CASEAR010000121.1, read on the forward strand.
GCTTAAAGACCGTAAACGGGAAGACTGCGAATGATGTGCGGTTTGGGATGCTGCAGCGTCCATACGCGGCAAAAGCAAAACCTGTGGTGAAACACGAACATTTTCTGTTTCGGGCAACCTCTTATTTACCGGGCACTAATCCCCGAAAGTGATATTCTGAGAGTTTTTTTAAGCCGGCAAGATTCACTGGTATGGTATTCAAAAGCCTGTTTGTTGTATGCCGCCGGAGCAAAAATCGGAAAAATTTACCGCGCATTTATGTATGCTGTGCAATATGGCGGCGCGTGCCAAAACTCCGGCGGCGTTCTCGTTTGCGGGTTATTGAGCAGAATTTTTTTTGCTCCGCTCTAATAAACCGGGCGACCGCGCACGTATATAGGTTGTATGAAGCGTTTAGGTAGGAATTGAAACATGAGATACATACATCGCGGCGGATGCGCGTGGTGTTTTTGAAGCAGCAAAGGCGGGCAGACAAATGAGCGAGGAAGAAAAAGGCGGCGGCGTGCCGGATAATTTCGGTTTTTCCGATGGGCTTGCGCGTAGGGAGATGGAACGGCTTTTTGAGAAGATGTCGTTCTTTGAGAGGATGAAAAGGACTGCAAACGGGCTTGGAAAGCCGCATGATTCCGGCGAGTACAAGTTCGCAAAGCTGCAGGTGCAGCGCATGTCGGGGCCGTTTTTTGCGGTTCTGATTCCGCTTGTGTTCGTAATTTTCCTTCTGACGTTGGAACAGGATATGTCGACGGCCAAGCACAATGTGGCGGTGGAAATCATAGAGCAGACTGAAATTGAGTTGGAGGAAGAGCCTCCTCCGCCCCCGGAGCAGGTGGAGTTTGAGCCGATAGATACGGAGTTTGACGGACCAGTGAGCGATTTTGCTCCGATGGAAGTTTCAGAGGCGTCTTTGTCCAATGAGCCCCTTTCTCCGAAACCTGCGGAGATGAACGCAGTTGCGATAATCAAGAGTCCGATAATAATGCGCGGTATTCTCGGTTCCCGCAACTCAGGCGCGCGAGGGCAGGCTCTTAAGGCGTACGGAGGATCGCAGGCCGGCGAAGCAACGGTTCTCCGTGCTTTGCGCTGGCTTAAGATGAAGCAGAATCCGGATGGGTCATGGCCCGGTCAGAAGGTGGCAATGACAGGCCTTGCAGTGCTGACATATCTTGCGCATGGTGAGACTCCGAGGTCGGAATGCGTGGAATTCGGACCAACGGTCGAGAAAGGAATCCGGTACCTTGCAGACAACGTAAAAGCAGATGGGTTCTTTACGAACAAGGATGGCAACAACTATGCTCATCTGATAGGAACATACGCGCTTTGCGAAGCGTATTCGCTGACGCGTGTCCCGAAAGTGAAGGAGGCCGCCGAACGAGCCCTCGCTCACATTATCAAGGGGCAGCATCCTGACGGCACGTGGGACTACAACATGAAGCAGACAGAAAGGCACGACACTTCCTATATGGCTTGGGCTTCACAGGCTATAAAAGCGGCGCAAATGGCCGGAGACCTGGAGGTGGAAGGTCTGGAGGAGTGCTACAAGATGGCGTCCGAGGGGTTCAAGGTAAACGCCAACTACGACTATGGCGGATTCGGGTACACGGACCGGCGTTCCACAGGCCTTTCCGGAGCTGGTACGCTCTGCATGCAGCTTCTGGGGCAGGCGAATTCCAAGGAAGTGAAGAATGCTCTGAATTACCTTTCGGGGTGCACGTATTCGTTCGACGACTGGGAGAATCAGCCGTATAAGGGCGGCAGCCCTGTGTATTACTGGTACTACATAACGCAGGCGAAGTTCCACGCCGGCGGCAGCACGTGGACCTCGTGGAACAAGCAGTTCAGCCCGGAGCTCCAGAAGCAGCAGAAGATAATGGAGAAGGCGATAGCGGATCCGGACGGGATCATGCAGGACGTGGGCTGGTGGGAGAGTCCTTCGGAGTCTGAGCATCATGCCGGAGGCGAGGATGCCGGCAGGGTGCAGGATACCTGCCTTTGCGCGCTGCAGCTGATGGTGTACTACAGGTATCTTCCTACGTTCAAGACGCCGGAAGCGGTCGACTCTGATGTGATGGATTCCGATGACGACGAGAACGAGGTTGGCATAACCATACGGCGCGGGTGAGTCCCGGTGCCGGCCGGTTTCGGTGCGGACGCCGCATGCTTGTGCGTCCGCGCCGTTTTTTGTGCAGAGCAGACATTTTGACGAGAGATGAAGACCAGACAATTTGTCGATTCCACAGTGATAGAGGTGCGCGCCGGGAGAGGAGGCGACGGATCGGCGAGTTTCAGACGTGAGAAATTCGTTCCGAAAGGAGGCCCCGACGGCGGCGATGGCGGCCGGGGCGGAAACGTCGTCCTCGTGGGAGACGAGGACGCAGATTCACTCGTTGCGCTTTTTTTTGACCCAAGAAAGGTCGCTGAGGACGGCGGAGCCGGGAGCGGGCGTGGCAAGCACGGGAAGAATGGGGCAGATTTGTTTGTGAGAGTTCCGCTCGGGACAGCTGTAAAGGACGAATACAGCGGGATGTTTGTCGGGGAGATTGTTGAACACGGGCAGACGCTTGTGGTCGCGCGCGGTGGCCGGGGCGGGCTGGGAAATATACACTGGAAGCGTCCCGACCATCAGGCGCCCAGGGAGTTTACGCCGGGTGCGGACGGAGAAGAGTTTACTCTCAGGCTTGATCTGAACATTATGGCCGATGCGGGCCTGGTCGGATTTCCAAGCGCCGGGAAGTCGTCTTTGCTGCGGTGCGTCACAGCCGCGAAGCCCAAGGTGGCTGCATATCATTTCACGACGCTTCGCCCTATTGTGGGGACAGTTGTTTTCCCTGAAAAGTTTACTTCGTTCCGTATAGCGGACATTCCGGGGCTTATAGAAAATGCTCACGAAGGCGCAGGCCTTGGCCTGGGCTTTCTGCGTCACATAGAGCGTACCAGAGTGCTTGTCTTCGTAATAGACATGGCCGGGACTGACGGCCGGGATCCTGCGGACGACTACAGGACTCTCCTTCATGAGCTGGAGATGCGGGATCCGGAGCTTCTCACACGCAGCCGTGTCGTCGTGGCGAATAAGATGGACATTCCGGAAGCGGCGGAGAATCTCGAAGAATTCAGGAGGGACACCGGCGTGGATCCGATTTGCATATCGGCTGCAACCGGGGCCGGTATACCTGAGTTTTTGTCGGTGCTTGAGCGGATTATAAAGCCGCAGCCGAAGACTTCCGGCAGAAATACTGCGGTTCTAGCGGACGGAGGCAAGTTTAAGGTCCGGGTTATGGGGAAGACTGGGGAGCCGGTTGTCAAGCGGACTGCAAAAAAAGAGTCAAAGCCTGCCAAAACCGGCCGGGAACCGCGGCGCGGGTATACTCCGCCGCGTGAACTCGATGGCCGCGGAGAGCATCCGAACGCCGGCGATGTCGTTTCTGAAGATTACGTCAGGAGCGCGGCTCCGTTTTTGAAGCTCTGAGGGAACCGGAGTGGGTGCTACGGTTGTCATATGCGGGGTTGAGCTCAGCGGGGCGCTTGCCGAGGAGGCGCGCAGGACGGTTCTTGAGCTGTCGTATGACGATATCATGGAATTGTTCAAATCCAAGGTGCTCCCTGTCAGGGCGTATGGTGCCGTGCGCATTATACCGCGCAATCTGGAGCTTATTCGGGAAGCGCTTGCGGCGTGGCTCATGTCCGGTGGGCGGGATCGGGAGCTTCTTTTCGTGCTTCGCAGCGCCGGTTTCACGATGCGCTTCACATGCGTTTTGTCGGTCGCTGCGCTCACGGACGGGTTCAAGTCCCTGACCTCGGCGTTCGGCGAGGCCAGGATGCTGCTGTCGATGCTCGCGGATCCCAGAGAGGAAGTGAGCGCGTTCGCAAAGAAGGAGATAGTTTCCCGCGGTGACAGGGGTTTTGCTCCGCCGCCGGGCAGCCGCTTCGAGGCGAGGTTATGTTTTGAAGAGGTGTTTCTGCCGTTTTCGCGGGTTATCCGGAATCTGTTTCCGGATGCGGATGAGATTGCCAAGAAGCATGCCGGGAAGATGGAAGCGGAACTGCGCCGGGAAATCGCGAAGCTTAACGGGCAATTGGAAAAGAGAAAATCAGTCGGAGAGAAGCTTTCTGAGGTCAGGCGGAATCTGGCCGCTGCAGAAAGGGAACTCTCGGGACTGCGCATGTCTCTGAAAAATGCCGAATCGCGCATTAAGGAGGCGTCGGATCTTCAGGAGAAACTTTATGAGCAAATCCGCGCTGAGCAGAGGCGCGCGGATGACGCGGAGCGCAGGGCGGAAGATCTTTTTAATAAGAGGTTTGAGGATTTTGTGGCGAGGACGGAGCCGTCCCGGTCTCCTGAAGCGAAGCGCACATATGACGGCAGCGTGCGTGACAGTTCGGATAATTGGGTTTCCGCAGAGGATGCGTTATGCTCGATCTGTCCATCCTCCTCTGGACCAGTAAGTCCCTCCAAGGATGATAGTCCGCCTGTAGAGAAAGCGCACCGCGCGGCGCAGATGATGGCCCGCAAGCCGCCGGAGCAAATACATTCCGGCGGCCGCAGTACCGGCAGACAAAGCAATTTCGAATACAGGATCGGGGAAATATGGGACGGGGGCGGCAATGTCCGTGAAGAAGATCGGGCCAGCGGCTCCGCGGGAGAGGAGGAGGCGCGGCCACAGGACGCTGCGCCGGCGGAGAAGGACGGCGTTCGCGGCAATGAACTGAGGGAATGGCTCGATTCGAACATGCCGGAAAGCGGCGGTAGCGGGCTGAATGACGTTTTATTCAAGCTCATTACGGACAAAGACCCGGGTTTTTGCGCTCTTGCCCGCCGTTTCGGGTATACCATGCTTGTGGATGGACACAATCTGATAGAGCAGAAACCTTCGCGGTATTCCGACGTTTCACTTTCCCATGAGGACAAGCGCAGTCTGCTGGCCAGCGACATGGAGACTCTCGGGAAACGTATAGGAAATGTTGAGATAAGGTTGTATTTTGACGGGATGGATACACGGGAATTCATCTATTCGAGCGGGCTCCGAGTGCTGTTTTCCGGCGGCATGGGCGAACACAGAGCGGACGCAAGGATTACCGGCGATTTTTGTTTCCGCGTGAAGGAATTTCCAGAATCTCCTTTAATGGTCGTATCTTCGGATGCCGGCATACGAAACGAATGCCGGGAGGGCGTGTATGCGCTGATCCGCGCTGAGGACATGGCTGCTTTCATTTCAAAACACATCAGACGCCGCGGTCATGTGTGAGCGCGGCACCAGGTTTTATCATGGACGGGAAGAAGAGAATAGTATTTGTGTGTCTGGGCAATATATGCCGTTCGCCCATGGCTGAGTCTGTTTTTACGTATATTGCGGCGGCGAGGGGCGAGCTCGGCCGGTACGTGATTGCCTCCGCCGGAACCAGTGGTGAAGAGGCCGGCAATCCCGTTCACAGGGGAACGGTGTCCAAGCTGACGTCTTGCGGGATTCCGGTCGTACCCCATCGAGCGGTGCAGCTCACCGGGGACGATTGCCGCAGATTTGACTATGTGGTGTGCATGGAGCGCGCGAACGTGCGCGCGGTGCATCATATTTTTGGGGGACGCAGCCACGGCGCTGCTGTATGCCGCCTGCTGGATTTTACAGATAATCCGCGCGACATTGCGGATCCGTGGTTTACGGGAGATTTCGACACCACATACCGCGACGTTTGGGAAGGATGCACCGCCATGGCGGAAAAGCTGTCTAGCGTAAATGTCTGACGCGGTTACGGCCCGCGGGAGCGCACCGGCGTATGTACGGCGATACCGCCGCGGGAATGCGACGGTTTCATCCGGCGTAAGGCGAAACGTGTCCGTACGGGCATATCCCGGCACGGACACGCGGCATGGGAGGGTCTGTCAGTTGCCTTGCAGTGCGCGGCGGAGAACAGGGAGTACGGTCTTGTACATCCGCTGAAATCCGAGATCGTTCGGATGGCATCCGTCGACGGAGCATTCACATCTGTCTTCTTCTCCGAAGAGCGATTCTCCATCCACGAAGTAAACGTGCCTGTCTCCAGCGGATATTGCGCGTTCATATGTCGCGCGGACGGCGGAGCGCCGTCTGACGCAGAGTACATGCGTATCGGATCCGGGGTCGTACGACCAGAAATCAGGTCTGGAGAGCATTATCACAGGGAGTTCGGGTTTGGCTTCGCGTATAATCCTGAAGAAAGGTTCGTGGGTGTTCAGCAGGTGCTCCGGGGTCGGGGCATTGTGGTCGTAGTCCATGACAAATGCGGATAGGTCGAGTGAGGCGATAAGTTTTGCGATCGCGGGCTCGCCGCGTGCCGACCCGGAGAACCCGAGGTTGATCTGTTCGGCGTCCAGAGCACGGCATAGACGCGCCGAATAAGAGAGTCCCGGCCTTGACGCACTGGCCCCCTGGGTTATGGAAGAGCCGTAAAACAGTACAGGCTTTGCCGTGTGGGGAACCGGAGGCTCTACGGCGGCCTCAGGAGCAAATCCGATTTCAAGGGATGACACGTTTCCGTAGTTGGGAAGGTTAAGCGTCCAGTCATACATCTTTCCGGGTTGCCCGCTTGCTGTTATCCGGCATTCGACCTCGAATTTTCCGGGCACGGGTACTGCGGTGCCGACGTGTATCGCTGTCGGATTACGCCCTCTGTAGAGGTCAAAACCGGCACTCGTTACATAGTCCGTGTTGGACATATGATCCACGTTGTACAGGAAGGCCTTTACCGCTATGCGGCCGGAGTCTGTGCGGAACCTTACCGCACCGCCGGACGACTGCTGTGCGTGATGCATAATGCCGGCGTTTGTTTCTTCCTCGCTTATCGATTCCGGGAGCCTTCGGATGGGGCCGTCGGCGGCTTTCCACGGGAACCCTTCGAGAACAAACGGGCGGGCAAACGCATTTGCGAATTTGTATTCCTCGCCTTCCACCTGAGCCGTCCTATAGTCGTATTTTTCGCTCATTTTGAATCCTTATGTGTATGAACAAACTGTCCGACGCTGCACTCCCCGGCGTTCAGACGCGGTTCTGCGCAAGTCAGCTATCCTGAAAGTTTACTGCTGTGCGGCAGTTTTTTCAACTGGTAACGAGACGCGCAGTTGTTCATAGTTATGGACACCAAGCCCAAAAATGGAAAACGCAGTTTGTCAAATAGAAAAGACACCGTAGCATTCAGAGACCGTTTTCTATTGTTCATTTGCATGGACACCGAATGAAATGAGTGATGTGGACGGAAATCGGTTGTTCCGATTACAGGATTGCTGACGAGTAACGATTG
>CASEAR010000122.1 GCA_949285835.1 uncultured Verrucomicrobiota bacterium
TTCACAACGAGATTGCCCCGGAGTATTTCAAGGCGCAGATGTCAATGACCTTGAAAAGGTGTCCTTTCACAACCGCTCGCCTCTTTCCCAAGAGGAATATGTGGATGTCAATGACCTTGAAAAGGTGTCCTTTCACAACTCTAGAATACGTTCTTGACCAGTACACAGGATGTCAATGACCTTGAAAAGGTGTCCTTTCACAACCGATTTTCCCTTCTATAACGAATCCGCTAGGATGTCAATGACCTTGAAAAGGTGTCCTTTCACAACTTATCAATTCTTCTTCTTCTGAACGCTCAGATGTCAATGACCTTGAAAAGGTGTCCTTTCACAACTGATACTCTCCGAGACGCTCCGCGGCATGGATGTCAATGACCTTGAAAAGGTGTCCTTTCACAACCGGTCGGCGGCGACCGAAATACGATATGAGGATGTCAATGACCTTGAAAAGGTGTCCTTTCACAACGTATCTGTAGAAACTTCGTTGATTTCCAATATAATACATCGAGAAAAGATATTGCTTTTCAGACCAAAAAAGGAAAAAAAACTTGTCAGTTCTCACTTTCGCTAACTTTTTAATCCTTTTTCACCTACCGAGTGTATCATGGTTTAACAGCAACAACAATTAAAAAAGTTCCAGTTGTACCGGGCATGGCGGCGGCGGCACAGTTTTCGCACCGTATATTGTCACCATCTGGTCAAACTGCTTATCGGTGACTTGAAGTATCGTCACCATACCTTCAGGAGGAGTCATTTTTTTTACACGGGCAATATGAACTTCAGCCTGTTCTTTTGAAGCGCAGTGCCGTATATACACCGAATACTGAAACATAGAGAAGCCGTCTTTCACAAGATTTGTGCGGAATCTGGAAGCCTCCCCCCTTTGTTTCTTTGTCGTTACTGGCAAGTCGAATAATGCGTAAATCCACACGGTCTTAAATGCGTTTATTGCTGAGAATAAATCATAGTCTGTCATCTATACTCCGGGACAGACGGGCATACGATGTCATATGTTCCGTCCGTAAAGCAGCGTGCCAAAGATGCGGTCGTCAACTGAAGGGCATTTGAAAGAGGTCTTTTCATTTCGGAAACAGTAACGTCCATCGTTAAGCAGGATATTAAATTTTTCTTCATTTCTGTAGTTAATTTATCTTCACTTGCAAAGGTGTCAAAATTTGAGAGAACCATGAAGTCTACGAAAGGACGGTAAGGTTCCATGATATCATCCGCCAGACAAAATGAATTGTATTGACTGTGATGGTGTATCCCTAAGGCGCAATTCATTCCGGACGAGACCAGAGAGCGCGCTGTCGCAGCACGCAGTACGGAATATCCGTAATCCAATGCGGAATTTAAAATTCCGGTTCCAGGTGTTCTTGAAAACGCAATTCCGTTATTTTCGAATATGCTAAAATACGTCTTAGCTGCCTGTGCTTCAATATTGGCTGGATCGGCGCGTTTTACTTCTTTAGACAGATTTCGCAAATCTCGGCCAAGGGTTTTGTTGAATATTCCGGCAACTTTCCCCTGATTTTCTATTTTGGACTTTACTATTTTCCCCCAGAGAATATCCTTCTGCAATGACGGAGCCGTGATCTGTGCCCGAAGTACCTTTTGCATAAGAGTATGTCCCGCCATCGGTGTAAGCAATGACGCTGGCATATGATTATTTCCGCAAAATACGACGACGGCGTTGACGGAAGATAGCGCCTGAATAAGCGCGCACGTTATGACGACTTGCGACGATTCGATAATGACAAGCCCAATATCTTCCACAGGGACGAACGCATGGGCGCCGTTTTCTCCCTCCCACTCAAGCTGTCCAAGCTTGAGTCTCATGTGTCCTCCCGTGGAAAAAAATAAACAGCGTTTAGTCATTTTGTTTAGGCCAGTGGATTTGACCGGTTAAATCCAGAGTAAAATCAACACCCTCGAAAGCCATCTTTGATGCCGGGTCACTTATGCGTAGCAGCCTTTCCGGTACTTCAAAATCAATTTTTGAGGAGCCATCCTTATTTTTGCCTTCTCTTTTCAACCAATCACTTAATTCGGTAGATGTTCTTGCTTCACGATGAAAAACAAATTTGCCTCTACATGATTTCCCATCAGGTTCAAACTTCTCTAGCACATACATCCGTTTAGACAGTTCATTCAAGGACATCTTGCGCAGCTCTGAAGGAGATTCTTTGTACGCGATTGCTACAATTCCTGGCCATAATATGACTTTATTCTGAACATCTGTGTTATTTATTTCTCCGTCACGGACTGCATCAATAAGTGAAACTACATTATATCGGAATTTTGTCTTTTTATTTCCGGATCCAACTTCCCTTGATACCTCCAATCTAATCAAATCCGAATGTGTGCCGTATACGTTTTCATGGCAGCTACTACCGCCTGATTTAAACTGCTGACGCCTTATGATAAAAGGATGTTTAACATTATCGCAAAAAATACGAATTTTTTTCAAAGGGATTCCACCTTCATCAGGTGTGCCGTTTTTATCTTTGGGTCCCCAGAATTTCTTTTGCTTAATTTCCTCTTTATCGACATTATTGCTGAGATAATTGGCGACTTGTTTTTTCAATGTTTCATGGACAGATTTGTCAACGGCATTGTTTATCCATTTTTCAAACTCATTATAATTTCTTGCTTTTGCTATGGTTTTTCGCAAAACCACTCGTTCTACATCTTCACCGTTTTCTCTGTGCAATATCTTACCGTAAAGATTGTCGTTATGCAGACTTCCGCGCACAGTAGAGCCGGATGAGTCCACAGAGTGCAATTTGACGCCATTATTGGTCTTCGCTGGCGTGGCAAGACGTATGCCGCATCGCTTGTCGATTGGAATTACCGGTTTGGTAATTTTATTTCCTGTGAGATTTCTAACCAGGATACTCTCAACCGCCTGATGTGTAATTTCTCCAAAATTGTTATACGGAGGATTAACTGTGGTGTTGAAATTGTGTGACCTGTTAATTTCCAACTCCCTGCATATTTCGGAAAATCGTTTGGTATCCAATGCTGCAATTACTATTGCGTCAACAGCATGATGAACATGATCCGAGCGGTCCTTTTCCTCGTCCTTAGCCTGTAATCCCCATGATTTTCTGGCAAATGCGGTTGCAGATCCGTTGCGTGCATATACATGAGGATAGCGCTGCTTCAGAAATTTTACAGCAAACTTGCTTATTGAACCGGTATCGACAAGTTGTCGCGGCATAAACGACGTTTGTGATGCGGATTCAGCCGTGAGACTGAATGTTGATAGTTTTTCTTTCAAATATTTTCGCTTTAGACCCTCCGCCAGATAATTTACCATCGACTTAGAGTAGGCATCAGGATCATTTCCTCGTCTCGGCTTCCTTGTCTTTATTTTTTCATTGTCTGACTGCCATTTTCTCATAACCTTGCCGCCCATTATAGAGGGGTAGGTAATACCGCTCTTGGGATCGGTCCATTCGCACGTATAATTGGGGCATTCCGTCGGCAGTAAATTCTTTTTTATGTCTCTGTTGTAATTTGACTCGCACAATGTCAGATTTTCGAGCTTATTTGTCCCCCCTCTCGATCTGGGTATTGTGTGTTCTATGTCACAGCTGTCCAGCATAGCGTCAAAACCTATTGGTTGCCCCGTATAAACGCTGAAGTGGTCTTGTTCCTCCCATAGACGATATCTCAGCAAAATGTCCTCGGTAATTTTGTCGTTTCTGCTATTATCTTTAAGGTGTTTTTTTAATTCTTCGATGTATTTTTCGTTCTCTTTTTTTCTAGCAATCTGGTACTTTTCTATTGCACAGCACATGTTTGCGGAATTTACGGTACGTGCCAGTTCTATATTTATCTGCGTGTCCGTGTCTATAATCCCATTTTTACGCAGTGTATTAACTAATTTTCTCAGTACTGTAAGTGATCGGAGTACCATTGGATTTCTTATTGAACCCATATCCACGGGAGGTAAATCCTTTTCGACGGTATTTGTTTCCGTGTTGTCTACATACAGTTCAGAGTAGGCTTCTTCCGCCTTCGCCTTTTCCCAATGGACGGTGTTAAAGCAGAAATCCATAAATGTTTTCTTCCAGCGCATTTTTAAAGGTTCGGCTTGTGGAAACGACTTATCACTCTCGTAAGATCTTTTGTCTTCGCGGTATTTGACTTCGTCTTCATGCAGTTTTTCAAGCAGCAGACCGCCGTTTTTCTCGAAATCTGGAATCAGTTCGGGAATTTTTGCAAGAAAGATCGCTTTACTTAACTGAAAACCCTGTTCCAGCCAAGGAAGAATAAGACTGATGGCGTGCAGACTGTATCTTGCACGTTCTGTTGATGGATTTATTGTGATAAATTTTCTTGCATTTTCGTTGTTGAGTCCGAGCTTGTTTCGAGCCCATTTCTCAAGCATTTCCATATCTTGGAAATCTACAAGCGCATTTAACGCCATTTGATATCTTTCTCTCGATATACCCAAGTCAGAAAAACATTTCTCGGTTTTCAATGTTTGCACATTTAGATCTGAACGATGATTGCAAACCCAGAGGGCATTGCCATTCTTTTGGTTTTTCTTGTTAAACTTTTCCATCAGATCTTCGATGGTAAGCGGGCTTTTTCGGAATGAATATCCAATCATCTCATCCCGTTCTTCTTTACTCAGGTTACGAAACTCCGTGTCTCCTTCATGTTTGATTTTGAGGTTGTTTAACAAGCAGAGTAATGCAAAGCGCTGATATGACGGATGGCTTTCGAGACAACGCCTGTATTTGTGTGTGCCGTTTGCGGATTCCAATTCACACCATCCGACAAGATGCCTCTGAATTCTAAGCGGACGCTGGAAGAATATTATATCGTGGAGCCGCTCCTTTAATTCATCCGTAAGCCAGTTATCCTGCATACTGCATATTTGTTCGAATTCTTTTTCGTAATGCTCTTTCCTTCCGGTTTTACGTCCGCGTATTTTCTCGCCGGATTTGAAAAGATCGTAGAAAAACTGTCCAAGGGTTTTTTCTCCCATCATCTTGGTTAACTTATCTATCTCGCCTTTTGTCTGGGTAATTTCGGTATCTTGCGTCTTCTTGCTTTTTGAATCGTCCTCTGAATCGGCACCCAGAGCCATTATTTGTTCTTTTTTAGAGCTCTTGAATCCGCGACGCTGGGCTATATGATACATTGCTCTGCCGAAAGTGTATTTATCCACGGGACCTTCTGCCGCATGCTTTCTGTCCGCATATGGATTTTTATTGTTTGTGGCAGCTAACCATGCCATGAACTCCTCATCATTAACAGGATAGCATCCTTTCTCTTTCCATTTCTTCAGGGAATTTTCGGCAATCGGACACATTCCGTTATCGGACAGTACCTTGAGTATTTGGAATTTACGGTATTTTCTGCGGCGAATTAAACGTCTTGCCGCTCTCAAACGCCTGCGTTCGGCTGCTCGGGATTTCAAGTTGGATGATTTATCGCGTTTCATACCTTCTTCGAATATTACAACGCCGCAGTCAATTGGAGAGCTCCCGTATCCGTACGAAGTGTTCTCCATACGTTCGTCGTCTATAACAGCCCATCCAAGAGAAGATGTTCCCAAATCAATTCCGAGTCTTTTCATTTTACTATTGACCTCTTCTAGAATAAATGATACTCTGCCCGAGTCTTTTCACAACAAGGCTATATGCCGTAGTCGTGACTACATGCCGTAGTCCGTGACTACATGCCGTAGTCATGAGACTTGCCTCGTACGTACCCCGTACGAGGCGTTTTATTATATCTGAACCAGATTGTAGAATAGTAATTTGTTTCAGTAAAGTAAAAAATAGAACGCGAATTGTTAATTTATAAATCAATAAATATGGTTTTGGGTGCACACCGTGCTTGCAACTGTTATGAAATGTTGTGCTGCTTGGTGTCTTCAAACTTAAGATGTGCCCGAGGATGAGAATATTTGCTATACTCTGCCACGATGTTTCCTTTCTGCGTGGATGCTGTTAAGGGTTCCATTTCAGCAGAAAGCGAAACATCACTGTTTTCTGAAAAAAATCTGCCAGCATGGCGGCAATAGAAATGCAGCTCTTTGGGGTGTTTCTTTTTTATGTCTGTAATCCTTCCTTCGGGTATGGACGTTACGTGCTGCAGCTTTCCCTGCGGCTTTTCTTGTTTATTTTTGTTGACCTTATGGTTGTTGTTGTAATAAGATAATCGTCCTTTGGTGTTTTGTACCGATTTAGTTTTAAACAGGGTTTTAATCATGAATGTTGCTCTTCTTGAACAAGCCAAGGCGAAGGTTCCCAGCATTCCGGTGCTTGTAAATATGGCCTCCATGCGTGTGAAGCAGCTCAATGAAGGGATGCGTCCGCTTGTGAAGCCGAACTCCGTTGACGAAGATGTTCTCGACATTGTGCTTCGTGAAATTGCGGAGGGCAAACTCATGGCCGAGGTGGACTTTGACGCCTTGGCGAGAAAAGGAATGTACTGAGTATGGCTGCCAGTGAGAAAGGCGCTGGCGGACGCAGTTATTTGGCACGCAACAGGAAAGCGCTTCACGACTACAACGTGGTGGAGCGGCTGGAGGCCGGCATACAGCTTCTCGGGACGGAAGTGAAGGTTGTGAGAGCGGGAGAAGCCGGGCTTTCCGGGGCGTATGCTCAGGTGGATCGCAACGGCGAGGCAATGCTCTGTAATGTCACCATTCCGCCGTACGATTTCGGGAACAGGTTCAATCACGACTCGCAAAGGATTCGTAAACTGCTCCTTCACAAGAAGGAAATAAGGAAGCTGAAGGCATTTGCCGAACAGAAGGGCAATTCCATAGTTCCGTTGTCTCTGTACCTTTCACATGGACGCGTCAAGGTGGAGCTGGGGATCTGCCGGGGCAAAGCAATGGCCGACAAGCGTGAAACAATCAGGCGCCGGGAGGCGGACCGTGACGCTGCGCGTGCGATGGCCGATGCTTTTCGGAGGAAAGTCAGGTGATAATAACCGGGGATCCGGCGGAGGCGGCCTCTATTGCGCCCCGTGCGGTTTTTGCCGCGGGTTTTTTTGACGGGATCCATCTGGGACACCGGAGGATACTTGAGCGCACTGTGCAGGCGGCGCGTGCGACTGGCGCGCAGGCATGGGCGCTGACATTTGAGCCGCATCCTATGCGTATTCTTGATCCGCGTCACGCACCGCCGCTTCTTACGGGGCTTGAGCTTCGTCTGGAACGGCTCGCCGGTACCGGTGTTGACGGGTGTCTGCTTATACCGTTTACCGCTGAATTTTCTGAACTCAGCCCCGCGCAATTTTGCTCGGAGGTGTTCGGGCACTGGGACGGCGTGGGATGTGCCTGCACGGTGGTTTCGGGACGCAACTGGCATTTCGGGCGCGGCAGGGCGGGAACGCTTTCTGATGTGAGCGGTCTATCCGGCGGGCGTATATCGACAGAGCTTGTGGACATGGTGTATCTCGGCGGGGAAAGGGTTTCCAGCTCCAGGGTGAGGCGGGCCGTGCTTGAGGGCAGAGTCAATCTCGCGGCGGAGATGCTGGGGCGTCCTCACAGCATAAGGGAGCGGACGGTCTCCGGGCGCGGGGTGGGGCGTTCCATTGGATTTGCCACGGCCAATATTGTGCCGCATGCCGAAGTGATGCCCCCGGCGGGCGTATACGAGGTGTGCGTGAGCATCGCGCCGTGCGGGGAGAAGGCCCCGGTCAAGGCTCTGGCGAACTACGGCTACCGGCCGACGTTTCCGGATTCGAGGCCTGACAAACCGGTACTTGAGGTTCACATACCCGGTCTGTGTGAAGATTTGCACGGGAAAGTTCTGGACGTGGGGTTTGTGCGGCGGCTGCGCGGCGAGAAGGCGTTTTCTTCTCCGGAAGAATTGTCCGCGCAGATATTAAAGGACATAGAGGAAGTTTTTGGGAAACATGGAGTCCAGTCCGCCACCATGGCGTGACCGGGCGGAACGGAAAACCGGCGCGATTATGAGATCAAAGAAAGAATATGTGCTGGACAGGCGTTTAAAGAGTGCGCTCAAGGCGCATGGCGATGCGCTGATGCTGTTCGATGCGATGCTTTGCGATGAGGAATTGCGTGAACTGCAGGACTACGCCAATACGGTGTCGATACGCAGGCTGGGGTTCAATGATCATGGGCCGGTTCATATGCGGGAAGTCGCGCTCAACGCGGTCAGGATGCTGGAGCTGCTGCGTGAAGCGGGGGTGCGGACGAGTCTGGAGACGGATGAAGCGGGTGATTTCGAGGACAGCGTCTGCGCGGTGCTGTGCGCGGCGTTTATGCACGATATCGGCATGACGGTGGGCAGGCAGGATCACGAACGGGTGTCGTGCATTCTTGCGGCTCCGGTCATTGACAGGCTTCTCGCCGGGATTGAATCCGTACACAGGCGCATAATCATAAAGGCTACGGCGCTGGAGGGCATTCTGGGGCATATGGCTACGCGCAGGGTGCATTCTGTTGAGGCCGGGATAATTCTGGTGGCCGACGGGTGCGATATGGAGCGCGGAAGGGCAAGGATTCCGATGTCCATAAACAAAACGCCTCAGGCGGGAGACATACACAAGTATTCGGCGAATTCGATCCTCCGCGTGGAAATTGTCAAGGGCGAGAAGAAGCCGATCAAAATAGATGTTGAAATGGAGAGCGAAGTCGGCTTCTTTCAAATAGAGGAAGTGCTGCTTTCCAAGGTGGATTCCAGCACGGTGAAACCGTATGTCGAGATATACGCGGGAGTAAACGGTACCCGAAGAGAGTATCTTTGACCGGTTGAGCAAACGGCTTCCGCTTCTTTTATGTCAGGCTTTCCGGAAGTCAGCGGAAAATGCTTTGTGCCGGCCGGACCGGCGGCGGGGGCGTCATGGCAGTTTTGCGGCCAGAAATATTACGGTGGACGGGATGGCGTCGAGCTGTCCGTCATGGTTGGCCCAGCCGTCGCTTGTGTACGGCGCCTTTTTTACGGCCCGGGGTTCCTTTACGGCGCACACCCGGAGTCCGGCCTCGGAAAACCAGTCGAACCACATGGAAACCGGGTATGCCCTGGAGACTGCGTGCCCGTTATCATCGTCCCGGATATCATCGGGCGGTTCGAAATAGTTTCTGATAAACTGGCCGTCTTCTGAAATACAAGCTCCATCGTCGTTTGTGTATTCCACGGAAATCCAATCGCCATTGAACAGTGGATGGACGGAGGATATCATGACGTATCCGCCCGGCTTGAGAGTTCTGGACGTCAGGAGTATGGCGGATGCGGGATTTTTTATGAATTCAAAAGCGTGCGAACTGTGTACGAAATCATAGGCTTCGGGCTTTGCGGACGCCAGAAAATCCTCGATCCCGGCGATGTGGAAATCTACGGAGGCTCCGGCCTGCTCTGCCAGAGCGCATGCGTGCGCGATTTGTTCTTCGGAGATATCGACGGCGGTGCATGAGACTCCGCGCTTCCACAGCCATATGCTGTTCTGCGCGCCGCCGCAGCCCAGCTCAAGCGCGCTCATTCCCGGTTTCAGGAAGTTGAGAAGTTTCAAATCCTTCTCTCCGGGTATTTGCGGGCCGTAATGAAAATCGGACCGATCTATGGACGTTATTGAGAAATACTCGCCGGAGAGAGAGTTCCAGTAGTTTTTCTGCAGTTTGTCGCTTATATCCTCGCGCATGTCATTATCCGTTGAAAATCATGTACTTTCTGAGCACATAGTTTAGTGCTAGAGAGAAGACGAGATTTGCGGCGAAAGCAAAAGAGGTCTGCATCCCGAATTTTGATATAAGCTTGTGCATAGCGGCGGTGCCGAACACGACGGCAATTCCTGAGACCGTGTAGAACAGGATTATTTCCACAAGGATGCTGTGCCGGCCTGGTTCAAAGACAAAGATTCTGTTGAGTGTGTAGCATACGGCGTTTGCTGCGACAAATGCTATGATGTTCGACAGAACGGCGTTTCTGGCGCGTGCAGACTCTTCCACGGCTCTGGGTTTCACGCGAAGTATCCGCACGAGTATGTCGCTGTCCTTAACGCATGGGAATACGGCCAGTCCAAAAATGAAAAACACGGATACATGCACGACTGTGGCTACGCCTCCAGCGAAGGCATATTTGAGGAATTGTATTACAGGGTGGGCGTCTGAGGCCGCCCCTGTAAACTGAGCGAACAGTTCGGAAATTGACCCCGGAAACGGAACCTGTGCAAGAAAGTTGTAGAACATGGCATCTGTCTGCTTGCTGTATGGTTATTTTTCGAAGAGAGAGATTGTTTCCACACTTCAGGCGGACGGTTTTCTGGAGTACTTGAAATACAGGAACAGGTCGAAAGACACCATGGCGAGGTTGAGCACATAAAGCCATACGACCCAGTCGTAGTTGTAGTATATCTTGTGCAGAATGCCGCACAGATATCCCATGTCCACTATGATCATGAATGCCGGGCTTTTGCCGGATACGTTTTTTGTACGCAGGCTTTTCGCTATGGTTGTCGGCCAGCTGAGGCCGAAGCATACAAGCATTCCGATTTCAAAAGGACTCATTTTGCTTCCTCATCAGATTGTGCAGAAATGTTTTCATCCGGTTTTGTACGGGAGGTTTTCAGTTCCACATTTTTCATTTTTCGTTTGCCCGGCGGCGGAGGGAGGTCTACTTCCGGGAGTTTTTCTTCTTCCGGCGGCTGTACTCCGACGCGCTTCAGGCGCATGGAGATTATTTTTGAGACGCCTTTTTCCTGCTGGGTCACGCCGTATACGACGTCTGCTCCTGCGATGGTGTGCTGGTTGTGCGTGATAATCAGGAATTGCGACATGTCGAGAAAGTCCTTGAGGACGTCGACAAACCTGCCAATGTTGGAGTCGTCGAGCGCGGCGTCGAGCTCGTCAAGCATGGCAAAGGGGCTTGGCTTTATCATGTATATTGCGAAAAGCAGGGCAACGGCGGTAAGCGTGCGTTCGCCGCCGGACAGCAAGCTGACGGACTGCGGTTTTTTTCCGGGCGGCTTGGCGACGATATCAATTCCGCTCTCCAGGACGTCGTCGCCATCGAGGAGTTTGAGCTGGGCGGTGCCGCCGTTGAACAGTCGTGAGAAAACGTTCTGGAAATTGACATTTGCCTTCTCGAACGTGGATCTGAACATTTCAGTGGACTTGCGGTCAACGTCCTTTATGAGGGCAAGAAGCTTGGATTTGGCGTTGGTGAGGTCGGTTTCCTGTTCCGAGAGAAATGCTCGCCGTTCTTCTATTTCCCGGTATTCGTCTATGGCCACGAGGTTGACCGGGCCCATGTCGTCGATTTTTGCCCGAAGTTCCCTTGCATGGGCGTCGGCCTCGTCGGGGGAGGGGACTGTGTTCCATTCCGGTTTTGGTTCCTGAGCGAATTCCTCGGCTGTCAGGTTCCATTCGGACAGCAGCCTGTCGCAGATATTCTGCCTTGCCATGGAAATCCGCTGGACGTCGATTTCGGCGGCGCTGATTCTTGCCGAGATCTCATCCATGGCTGCTCTTGCGGTTTTCAGGCGGTTTTCTGATTCTTCCAGGAGGGTTCTTTTTTCGGAGCGGCTGTTTTTCAGGGTTTCGGCTTCGGAGGATTTTTTTTCAGCGTCGCTTCTGTATTCAGAGAGTTTTGACTTGTATTCAGAGTTTTCGAGAGACAGCTTCTGTATGGCGGACTCGTAGGAAGCGGCGCTTTCGAGCCGGGCGTTTATCATTTTTTCGAGTTCAGAGATCCGGGTTGCGGCCGCTGCCGCCCGTGTACGCGCATTTTCGAGAGTCTGGACGTTCTGGGCATGTGCGAGCCTGGCCTCTGTGAGCGCGGATTGTGCTTCTATGAATTTTTCTTCGAGGGATTTCTGCGACTGCGCCTGAGCGGCCTGAGCGGCGGCGATTTGTTCCCGGCTTTTTATGGAATCTGCGAGCTGTTTTGACAGCGTTTCCATAGCGCCGTTTTCCGTTTGGGCCGTAAGTTCCAGTTTCTTCAGGTCTTCCGCCACCTGTTTTGACCGCGATCTGGTTTCGGCGAGCTGCTGTATGAGAGCGCGTTCCCCGCCCTCCTTTTGCGCGGCGGCCCGGCGGCTCTGGTCGAGCATGACTCTGGATTCTCGGATGGTATTTTCCAGAGCCGCGGCATCGGTGCGGATTTTTTGTTCTTCGGCTTCGTTTTCGGAGATGCCGTCGCGGAGCCTTTTCAATTCTGCTTCGGCGTCTTCCTTCTGCAGGTGGTGTGAGAGTGGATCCGGCGCGCCTTTGTCCGGCATGCGGATGTCGAAAGAGCCGTCCGGCAGCGCCGCGGCGCCGTCCGGAGTGACGAATGCGCACGAAAAGCTGCTGAAATCGGCGGAGTCGAGCGTATCGACAATGCAGAAGCGTCCTAATACGGCGTCCACAAACGGTCTGAATTGGGCAGAGCATTCGACCTTGTCGGAGAGTCTTTCCGTTCCGGGCGGGATTTCCGGCATGCTGAAATTTTCTGGCGCGGCAAAGAGGCGGGCGGCCTCATCGGGGGAGCCGGCGATTATTTGTTTTGCGGCTTGGGCGGCATCGGTTCTGCTGCGCATTACGAGAACGGAATTCCACATATGCATGGCGGTTTCGAGAGCCGCTCTGAAGCCCGGTTCTGCGGAGATATGTTCGAAAGCGTAGCCCAGAACGGAATCCGAGGGCATCTGCAAATTCCCGCCCGGCAGGAGGCGCGAGTTTCCGGACGGCAGGAAAGAAGGGTCCGACTGGCGTTCGGAGAGCAGGCGGATACGGTCCTCGAGCACTGCGGCGCGTGCGCGCAGCTCCGCGCCCTGTTCGGAAATTTCCCTGAGCATAGACTGTTTCAGGTTCAGGGAGATTTCTGCGGAACGGACGTTGCCGGCGTGTGTATCCGCGAGGTTTTCAAGCGTTTCTCTTTCGCCGGAGATTTCGTCTATTTTAGCTTCCAGTTCTTCTGCGGAAGAGATAAGCCGTGTTTTTTCAGCGGACAGCCGCTCGCTGCGGAGGACTGCGTCGCGGGAATATTTTTCCGCTGCGGCAAGTTCATTTCGCAGCCGCATGTTTTCGCGTTCCAGTTCGATTGAAACGGAGCGGAGTTTATCAGACTCCGCTCTTGCGGCGTCGGATCCGGCGCGGGCGGCATCGAAATTTTTTCTTGCGGCGTCGAGGACGGCTTCCGACCTGACGGTGTTTTCGTTGAGGGAGGCGGTGCGCGCCGTTTCATCGGCCAGGCGGCGTTTGTGTTCTTCGCAGACGGCGGAGGTTTCCTCTGCTTCTTTCTTGTCGCGCTGCGCCCATTGTTCGTATTCGCGCATACGCTGTACGTTTACTGAAACGGCGCCGGATGCGGCGTCGAATTTTGCCTGTGCCTGCAGGGATGCCTCGACGGCGGCGGAGATGGCTCGTTCGGCTTCCACCAGGTTTTCTCTGGCTTGCGCGGCATCAGATTCGGCGTCTTCGACTTTCTGCCTGTATTCTGCTGCTGTTTTCTGCAGATTTGCGAGTTCCTCCGCTTTTGAGCTGCCGCTGCGCGACAATGTGTCGAGCCGGCATCCTGCGGCGAAAAGGTCATATTTTCGAAGTTCGGCCTTAAGTTCCTTGTATCTGCGCGCTTTGGCGACCTGACGCTGGAGAGAGTTTATCTGTCGCTGCAGTTCGCGGATGACGTCGGAGACTCTGGCGAGATTGGCGTCGGTTTGTTCGAGTTTGCGCATGGCCTCCCGCCGGTCCGCGCGGAATCTGGTTATCCCGCTGGCTTCCTCGAAAATGGAACGCCGGTCTTCGGGTCTGGACGAAAGCACCGCGTCTATCTGCCCCTGGGCCATGACGGAATAAGAGGTCGTGCCGATTCCGGTACCCATGAAAAGGCGCTGGATGTCTTTGAGGCGGCATGGGGTCTTGTTGATGAAATACTGCCCTTCCCCGGTCCTGAAGACGCGCCGTGTCACGGTAACTTCGTTGTAGTCGGTTCCGAGTTTTTCCTCGCAGTCCGCAAAAGTGATGGACACTTCCGTCATGTTCACCGGTTTTCTTGCCTCGGTGCCGTTGAAGATGACATCGGTCATTGAACTGCCTCGGAGAGCGGACGGGCGCTGTTCTCCGAGCACCCATCTTATGGCGTCTGAGACGTTGCTTTTGCCGCATCCGTTGGGCCCTACTATAGCGGTAATGCCGGGCTCGAAAACGAGTCCGGTGCGGTTGGCAAAGCTTTTGAAACCTGTTATTTCCAAATATCGAAGATACACGGCGTCTCCGGGGCTTCCGCAAATACGGAATTCACAGGAATATATCACGGGAAAGCCTTCAATACAAGGATTCCGGGATTGCCTGCGGAGTGGCGGCGTCCGTCGGAAAATGTGTTGTTTTGAGTTTTTTTTTCAGATGTGGAGGCGGAGATATAATAGATATTGAAAACTTCCCATGAATAATGTAGCATCGGCGGCGTCGGGCGTGGGTTTACGCATCGCCGCAGTGGTGCGGGGATGTTGTGCTTTTGCGAGAAAATAGCGTGTAAATGGGTGGGTTATGAGTTTTTTTGCAGGGAAGAAGTGGTGTGCTGTGGCGGCGGCAGCCGGTTTGGTTGTAGTGTCGTTCGCAGGGAATCCGGAGAAAAAATACGTTCCGCTGGCGCTGGAAGGCACCTCGGCGGCGATGGTGTCGTACAACAGGGATAACCATCCGGTTTCCGTGGAGCTTTCCGCCATTTGTGATAGAATGTGTGAAGACTGGTACAATTGGACAGTTGAGAATTCTCCGGAAATGGCCGGGTTTCTTCCGGAAAAATCGGAGTTCCTTGCGGATTTGAAGATCAAAGATCAATTTAAACGCATGGCAGGTATCCCGAGGTCCAATTTTGAATGGTCGCTTTTTACGGTTGGCAACATCACTCCCGAGCTGCTCAATATCGAGTCTCCTCAACTGTGCGGCGCGTTTTCGGTTACGAATTGCGTTCCGGATGCGGGCCTTGTATTCTCGTTTTCGGAACCCGTCGATCTTGTCAAGATGACGGAGTGCATGGCTGCGTCCCTCAGGGAAATGCTTGGGGAAGATTATGAAAGCCTGAAGAATGCGGTGAGGGTCGAAAATATTGAAATCAACGGGAATCCGGCGCGAAGGATTTCCTGGACGTGTTTTGATGAGCTGGATTCTCCGGAAAAGGAGGGCGCAAACAAGGCGTTCTCTCCGGTTATTGCCACGAATCCGGACCGCAAGCTTGTTTTTCTGGGCATAAACGAAGACTGCGTCCGTAAATTTTCAGACCTCTATAGTAGGAAAACGAAGGCAGGTTCCAGCGCGATTTCCGAAGAAATCAATCTTCCGGCAAATTTCTTTTCAAAAGTTATACTTGATAAAAGTCTCTTTGATCTGATCAACGCCGAAGGTGATGCCGGATTCGCATCGATGGAGAAACTCCGGATAAACTCTTATTTCAAGGAAGAGGGAAAAAAGGTATGTTTTTCTATAAACGGGCGGTTCGGCGATGTATCGGATGCCGCTGAAATTAAGCAGAAGGCGGAAGAGTTTCGTCAGCTTGCCGTAATGTTCGTCACTTTTTCCAACAGCATGGACGATCTTGATGAAGAGGACAAGATCTTTATGGAAATAGTGAAATCCGTCGTGAAGTACATCTCCATAGCGGAACCTGAGGCGGACAACGAGGTGCAGCTTACCCTGTCGGTTCCGCTCGCAGATTTGTCAAATTTGGACATAACGAAATGTATGGAGGCTTTCGGCCAGTTTGCTCCCGAGAGCGCGCTGCAGAAGATTCTCAAACGCCCTATGGGGCCGTATTCCAGTAGTGTAGAGATGCTTGATATTCTTGATATTGGAGTGGGCTCGGAGGAGCTTGACGCCGTTGCCGCACCCGATGCGGATGCGGCCGCAGAGGGGGCTCTGTAACGGCGTATGGCCGACGTGCCTGTACGAGACCGGGGCGGCGGGACTCTGCCGGAGTGTGTGCTGATTTTTGCGGCATCACATCGCTTATGCATGGGGCGTCCAGCCGGAGCGTGTGTAGACGCTGCTCCGGTGCCGCCAGAGACCAGGCGTTTGGGGCATGGAGCGGGGCTAGGGGCATGAAACGGGCGAAGCTCCCGCCTCACTGGTATATCCGGACGTAGTCCACCGCAAAGGAATCGGGTTCGGACGGGAGCGGGCTGAGCCATCGGTTTTCCGGAACGGCCCACGGGGCGGCTTCACAGCTGATTTTGATGTACGCCGGGCGTTGTGCGGTGCCGCCTGAGAGCGGGCGTCCCGGGCGTCCCAGTCCGGAGGCGTCAGTCTCAGCTGTGGGCTTGCCGTCGAAATAGAAGACGTATCTTTCGCTGTCCCAGTAGAGGCCCCATGTGTGGAACTCTCCGTCATCGGACTCTGCGGGAAACGGAGTTCGGAAATTTGCCATATTGTGGTTTTTGGCATATCCGCCCCAGTGGAGCGCATGATTTATGAAAGGTTCAGGCCAGGCGCGTCCGAAGCTCTCCATAATGTCGATTTCGCTTCCCGCCCGGGAGTTTGCGGTTCCGGAGAGGACGTCTCCCGACATGAGCCAGAAAGCGGCCCAGTAATTGCTGCGCCTGATGCGCGGGAGGCGCGCCCGGATTTCCGCATAACCGCCGCAGAATTCATACAGAGTGCGGGCGGGGTCGTGGTCTGCGCGCGTGCGCAGGCATGCGCTCTGGTAGCGGTACGTCCAGTCGTCTTCAGAGGTTCGGCGCACGGAAATTACCGCGCAGCCCCCGGTTACCGAGACATTGGCTGGAATCCAGAGACACGAGCCCTGACGTGAACGCGTGGGAATATCCCATTTGGAAGTGTCGACGCAAGTCCCGTCGAATTCGTCGTGCCAGACAAGACGGAGGTTTTTCTGTACGCCTTCCGGTCTGATTTCCAATGGCACGGCGGCGCCGGCGGCGCACAACGCGGCAGCGGACAGAAAAATGGACGTGAAAACTGTTTTGTTGATTTTCATTTCAGCGGAGCTCCTTCGGCGGATTCAATATACCAGACTCCGGAATCCCGGGATGCGGTGGAACGTGATAAGGTTTCCATTGTGCGGGGACGCCGCCATGGAGTCCCCGCTTCTTGACAAAATCGCCAGATCCTCCCCATCGATGGTCATGGATGCGTAATGGCGCGTTTCAAGCGGAGCGCCGCCCTTGGCGACAAGGCCTGCGAAGCACCAGTCCACCATATTGCGAGAGAAGTAAAGGACAAGACGGCTGCGCTCGTTGTTCGGCAGATTGTAGCGTTCTGGCGGGAGCTGATCAGGCGGGCACATCGAGTCCGTGGGCTGAGACCCGAGAAGCCAGAAGAGACCGGACGCTTCGTCGCGTATTACATGAAACCGCATATGTCCGACGGGGCACGGCAGAAAAAGTGCGCGTTTGCCGGACGGCACTTTGACAAAGCGCGGGGTCATTGTGCCGCCGGCGTTTTCGTGGATTGCGAGTATGGCTGCGTATCCGGTTCCTCCGGTATGCGCGCGGAGAAAGATGTGGAAAGTATGTCCAGACGCGTCGTGCCAAATGTGTCCGGGTGGCATTTGGACGACATTGCCCTCCAGCCAGCCGGCGGGCGCGCAGTCTCGGCCCGGAGACACGAAAGTTCCGGCGGGATACGGACAGGGCCAGAAAGGCACCCCGAAGTCGTCCAGCGAAGTCGATTCTTCGGCGCGGGCGACGGCGTCACGGAACGAAAGCGGTTCGGAGAAGCTCCATGAAGAGGCCTTTGAAAGGTTCGACTCCGTTTTGGCGCGCATGAGGATTGGCGAGAGTTCTCCCGGGCACCAGGTTGTGATGCTGTGCGTGATGCGCCGTTCGGTTGCGAGGTAGACGTGTCCGCCGGAGTACAGCGGGGCAGAGGCGCATTGGTGCCACTCGCCAGGGGCGATCAGGGCGGGCGGCTGCCAGTTTTCCGCGTCCGCATCCCCGGAAGAAATAACGAGAGCGCCGCACCCGTCGGCTTCGGGGTCGCAGTGTCCGCAGACGTACGGGATGCCTCCGGCTTCGAACGGGCGCGGATGCTGCATCCGGAACCGGCCGGTCTCCCTCCATGTCGAGCCGTGGTCGTCGGAGACGGCCACATGGGTGTTGGGGTATCCGTGCGGCGTTCCGGGGCCGCCTTCTTCCCATACGGCCAGAAGGCGTCCCGATTCAAGCCTGCAAATGCCGGGGGTGTATCCGTAGACGGTTTGCGGATCGGGGCTTCTCCAGAGCGTGACAAAGTCTTGTGCGAGCGGTGCGATTGCGTGCGTATTGATTTGCATTATGTGTCCATTTTTAAACGGCCCGCGTCCCGGATGGCGAGTCTTCGAGAATTTCGGCGAACGGTGCGGAGAGTGATGCATGCCTGAGTATGCCCATGCGCTTGAGTTCAGCCTTTATGCCGGCGGTCACCCGTACAGAGGAATCCGTGCGGGTGTAGAGGCGAGCGGAAAAACTGAGAATTTCATCCATGAGCCGGAGCGCTTCCCTGTTTTTATCAGACTTTGCAAGCCGGTACATGGCCGTGAACAATCCGGGATTTACATTGGCGCCGCTGCATACGCCGCCGTCCGCGCCGGAAGCAAGCGCTTGAAACAAGCCTTCGTCCGGGCCGGAGAACACAAGGAACGAGTCGTTCTGTTCCCTGATACGGCAAAGCTGCGCAAGATTTACGAGAGAGCCGGAACTGTCCTTGATGCCGGCGATATTGGGGTGCGCAGCCAGGGAGGCCGCCGTTTCCGCGGTGAGCCCGGCGCCGCATGGTCCCGGGATTTTGTAAAGGAAAACCGGGATTGGGGATCTGTCGGCCACGGTTTTGAACCATACGGCCGTTTCTGCGGGATTCAGCGGGTAATATGTCGGTGGCGGACATACGGCGGCGGCTGCGCCGGTTTCGGCGGCGAGAACCGCCTGACATATGGTGTCCTCAAGTGAGGACGTGCCGATTCCGGCGAGGACGGGAACGCGTCCTCCGACGGCCTGGACGACCGTCTGCAGCAGGATGTTGCGTCTTTCCCTGCCCAGAGATGGGCCTTCTCCGGTGGTTCCGTTTGCGAACACAGCGGATACTCCGCCTGACAGCACATGACGGATCAGGTTTTCCGTGCTGTTCGTGTCGATCCGTCCGTCCGGCAGCAGCGGAGTGACCAGAGGCGGAATAATTCCGGACAGGTTTGAAAATCTGGAAGGGCTGTCCATTCTACACCTATCTGAACAAGATTACCGTCGCTTTATCGTACACGGAGGTCAGCGCGGAGAGTTTTCGCGCGGCGGCGATTTCGTCGAATCTCGCAAGACCGTTGTTAGTGTAGTACGTTCCGTCGATCACGACAAGTTCCGGGATTCCGATTTCTGTGTCTTTTGATACGGTCCAATCCTGCAGGAGTAAATCGTCTGCGGCATCGAACGCCGCGGCACGGAGAATGCCTCTGCCGTCCGTGCCTCCGTCCGTTTCGACGCCCGCCAGGCATACGTATGTGCGGCCCGGAATAAAGTCCGTAACCAGAACGGCTTCTTCGCCGGGTATGCCGTTATGGCAGAGCATAAGCGAGTATCCCGTGGATGAAGCTGCCGACGGTCTGACCAGAAATCCGACGGCTTTGGCGGCTGTGTCCAGAAATCCGGTACGGCTTGCGGACGCTTTGTCCGTGAATCCGACGCCGAAGAAGCCCGTTGCGTTGTTCTTTTTGAGAGCGCCGGCGGCTTTCTGGTCGACGCACAGGAGCGCCCTGAGGAAGTAGCTTTTTACGCCGGTCCATCTGTTTGTATCGATGGCGCGCCACTGTGCCTGACATTGCCCCGGCGAAGACCCGCCTGTGGCATATCCGGCGCTGGAGCCGCGGGGCGTCTGCGCCGTGTAGGAAGGCGCGAAGCTGAGTCCTTTCCCCGCCTCGAATATGAAAACTGAGCGGGTGCCGGAATTCCACCGGGAGTCTGCGGAAAACCCGATTGCGGACTCTCCCCCCGAACCCGCATCCCACGTCAGACTTTTTCTCACGGAACCGCCGTCCGGGAAATATCCGTCAGGGCCGTTTTCAAAGCCTTCGTACAAAAGGAGTTCCGATTCTGGTTCAGCGTCAGGCCCGGGTTCCGGTGCGGGGGCCGCTGTTCTTTCCGTGAGGATTTCTTCGAGGGCGGGGTTCAGGACGCGCGCTTTTATGACGTCGTATCCCGCGTTGCTGATGTGGATGCCGTCGTCCTCCCTTCCGTCCGTTTCTGGCGAGTGCAGGGGAGCTTCTGACTGTGAAAGCACTGAATATGCGTCTATTGTCTTCAAAGAATATTTTGCCGTGATTTCTCTGGCTGCGGCGGCAATCTGATCGTACACCGGGTCATCTATGTCGTACTGCAGCCAGAAGCAGATGTCAGCGTCCGGGAATTTTTCCCGCGCAGCGATGATCAGCCGCTCCATGCTTCCTGCAAACGTATCTTCACCGGCGGTGCCTCCGCTCTGGACGGTTCCGATAACCTCGGAAAGCCCGCGTCCGGAATCGGACGCCGCTTTCGGCAGTACCCACGAATCGTTGAGTCCGCCCTGAAGGACGACTATGTCGGGGTTTATTCCGTTCAGGGCGCTGTCGTCAAGCTGAGCGGCAACAGGCGCAGCGTAAGCGAGCGGCTGAGAATAAATGCAGGATCCGCTGACGGCTGTTTTCACATTGGTGACGGAGTGTTCTCCGATGGTGCTGGAAGGGGTGAAGAATCGGACGGAGGAATCCCCCATCCAGACGATTGTCGACGCGCATGCTGCGCCTGCGGCAAATACAGCCAAAAACATGGCAATCCGCAGTGTGCGGGAAAAAATGCGTTCTGAAAAACAGAAATGCGCCGGACGTTTGCTCATGATGCTGAATTTTGTTTTCACTTTTGCCTCCGTGAGAATTTTGTTTTGCGGCAGCGATATTTACCGTTACGGTGGGTATTTTATGACATCAGAACATTCGTACGCGTTCGAAAAAGAGCGCCGGACGATTTTACACAAACGGCGCGTGGGCGTGGGACCGTCCGACGCGGCGTTCCTGACCCGGCAGGCGTACGCGTGGGAACGGTATTTTTTTCGCGTGTTATTGTCCCGGACACAGTTAAATGGATGAATCGGCTGTTGGAACCCAGTTTGACTTTGGTGAAACTAATAATGTTGCCACAGGAATTCGTACCATAAATCTTGAGCGTCCTATTATCTATGCCCACAACAATAAGAGGTCTTTCAGTGCGTTTTGCTCCGGTACGCGGCGGCCACAGGCCTGGCGGAACATGCAGATGTCCGGCTTCCGCTGCAGGCCGTGCGCAATTTATGTCCGGCGGTTACTTGACAAAGTAAATGCGACTAATTCAGGGTCAAAATGCGCCATAATGTCACATGGTCGCATTTAGTTGTTCCGAATTTGCATTTACTTGTTCCGAAAATCGCGTTCGAAGAGCTGTTAGAGGAGAAATATGCGCATTTCGGACTGTTTGAAGACAAAATTTCCCCAACCCAGACGCATCCTGTTTTTTTTTCGGAACAAGTAAATGCGACTAGGGTAGTCGCATTTACGATGAGAAGTTACACTTTTTGTTTTGCGGGTTTGGAGCCGGGGTGTCTTGACAGTGAAAAGGTTCTATGTTACTTTGGCGGAGTAAAGCGGCCGTTCATCCGGCCTTCTTTTTCGTTCTTAAAATGAAATATTTCATTTGCCGATCTGTCGCCATTCCGTATCGGATCTTTTCCGAGGTGTTTTGATTCGGGGGCGATGCATTCGATTGATTTCGCGGAGAAATCGTATTTTTCTTCTATCCTTTATGAATTCATCAA
>CASEAR010000123.1 GCA_949285835.1 uncultured Verrucomicrobiota bacterium
GATTTTTTCTTTGGCTTTCGGGACGGGGCGCGCCGCCCCCGGGGGGGCGGTTGGCGGAACTCCTCCTTCACGTGCCTGCATCGCTTTCCCCTCCTTTTGGAGTGTGCGCCATTTAATTTTGCACTTTTCAACAATAAGCGAAGCGGGGATTGATTCTTGTTCATGGGCTTCCGATGTGGTAAAGTAGAACCATGAGATTGTTTACGGGCAATTTTCGCGCCGCCGGCTCCGCCGTTGCAGCGGCGGCGCTGTGTTTTGCATCTGCCGCAGCGCCGCCTCGGGATGGCGGTGCTGCCGCGGCTGCCGCGACGGCGTATGATGATGGGTTTTACGACGTGGCCATCGAGGAGGCCGCGTCCGTATTTATTTCCGCCGGAAGCTCCGCGGACAGAGGAAAAGCCTTTGACGTCATGATGGCGGCTTCTGAGAAGACAAAGAAGGCGGAAGAGCGCGTGTCTGAGCTCAGTTCCGACTTGTTTATGGGCCGCCCGTGGAGCAGTTACGAAGCGGACGGCCTTGACTTTCTGAGGAGGTTCTGGAAGGCGCGCGCGCTGTCGGATGCAGGCAGGCACGATGATGCCGCGGCGGTGCTTGAACAGGCTCTCGACGGGAAAGAGCCGGCGGTGGATCTGCGGCTGAGGGCCGTCCGGCAGCTGGCATACGAGTATTCCATGCTGGGAGACTCCGCGCGGGCGGTAAGTTTGATGCGCGGGGTTCTGGAATCGGGGGCGGCAGCCGGCGCAGGTGAGAGCGAACGGACTCTTTTCAATCTGGATCTGGGGCGTCTGCTCGTTGCCGCAGGGGATCTCGGGCAGGCAAACGAGTTCCTTGAAGACTTGTCCGATACTGATGCGGTTATGTCGGCCCTCATGCTGTCCGATTCCCGTAATTTTATGTCTGCAGCCGACAATGGATTGCTCTTTCGCGAATATCTGGACTCTAATCCGGGCGCGCCGGCGGACATTCGTTCTTTAGTCTCTTCGGCGTACGCATGTGTGCTGGCGAACAGCACAAATGCGGACGTACAGTCTGAGGCGATAGACATGTCGTCCAAAGCCATGTCTCTGGCGGAAAGCTCCACCGCACGCTTTGACGCCGTCGCTTCCCATGCGTACGTGCTGGCGAAAGCCGGAGATTCGGACGGAGTGCGCAATGCAGTGAAAAAGATTTTGGCCGCAGCTCCTCAGTCCCGGGCGGCAGTGGACACTTTGGACGCTGTGATCGCTGCTTTTGAGGCAGACGGAGACAACTCCTCCGTGTTGGAATTCTGCAAAATGCGGCTGGCATCGTTCCTCGAAAATCCAGAGGATGCCGCGGTTTACATGAAGGCTGGACGCGCAGCTTCCAGCCTCGGTTCACATTCGGAGGCGGCGTCTCTCTACATCGCGGCATCCGAACGTATGGGCGGCGCCGGAGGCATGGCGGATTTGCGCGACATGGCGCTGATGAATGCGGCCGAGGAGTTTTCTCTGGCTGGCGACAGAGATCAGGCTGTCCTTTTTCTCAGAAAGCTGAGAAGCGAGACTACCAATGAGACCGTCATGGCGGACGCCCACTTGCGGGAGGCGGAAAATCTTTCGGAATACGATCCTGAGGTGGCGGAACAGGAATTCGAGAGCATCGTCAGGGGGCAGGCCGGGACGGCGAATGGAGCCAAAGCGCTGTTTATGTGCGCCGTGCTTGCGGCGCGAGCAGGCGATTATACCAACGCAGTGGAGAGATATTCCGGCGTCTGCGCCATGGATGCGGCTTCCCCGGGGCTGAAGTCTTCGGCTTGTCTCGGGCGCGGCATGGCCGAGTTTCGGCTGGACAGGTATTCGGACGCTCTCCGAAGTTTTGAGGAATCCGCGGTTGTTCCGGATGGCGGGGCTGCCTCGCAGAGAGCCGCGTTTTTGCGTACGGAAGCGCTTTTTGCCATGGGCAGGAACTCCGAGGCGTATTCGAACGCTGTGGCATTTCTCGAGGGATTCCCTTCGTCGGAATGGCTGCCGGACGCGTATTTCTGGCTCGGAAGATACGATTTCAACAACGGAGACTATGTTTCTGCCGAAAAAAGATTTTCGGCATTTTGTGAATCTTGGCCTGAAAATGCCAGCGCTCCCGGCGCGATGCTCCTTTCCGCATACGCGCAGGCGAGGCAGTTTAAGCACTCTGAGGCGATTGCCTCCGCAGAGACGCTGGTGGAGCGTTATCCCGGCAGCGCGTTCGTCGGCGAGGCGAGGTTTTTTCATGGAGAGATGCTCTGCGAACTTCTCCAGTTTGACTCCGCGGCTCTTGTTTTCGGAGAAATCGCCGAGGATCGCAGCGCCGGGCTGCTGGGACTGAGGGCGCTCGGCCGCAGGGCTGACTGTCTGTACACTCTCGGGGCGGACAATCCGGAGCGGTATTCGGAGGCGGTAGACTGCTACGAAAAAGTTCTGGAGCGCGCACGCGGGTCCGGCGCTCCGATGTATCTGTCGCTTCAGGCGAATTACAAGATAGGCAAGTGTCTCGAAAAAACCGGCAGGGAGGAAGAGGCCTGCCGCAGGTATTACGAGAATGTCATACTGGCGGCGGATCTGGAAAATTCTTCGGGGACGCTTTCTCCGGACGATTACCATTCCTCGTCAGTGTGGTATGCCAGAGCTGTTCTAGACGCGGCCGCTCTTTACAGCAAGTCCGGAATCCCGGGAGACGTGAAAAAGGCGGAGTCTCTGCTTCGGAGGCTCGCTCAGAGCGAGTTCCCCGGCGCAGCGGAAGCGAAGCGGGCATTGGGCAGCATAAGCGGCGGAATCCTGAAGTTTTCCGCCGGGGAAGAATATCCCCGCTGGAAAAATGCGGGGACGCTGGAAACGGAATAATCCGATATGGTCGAATATATCTTTCACAACGGCGGACCTGTTATGTGGGTTATAACCGCGCTCGGCATCTCCGGCATGGGGATGTTTCTCGAACGCGCGCTTCACCTGCATCGTGCCCGTATAGACGAGTCAGACTTCCTTCAGGGTATTTTTAACAACCTCAGGCACGGTAATGTGTCGGAAGCGGTTTCTCTGTGCGAGGATACTCCGGGGCCGGTGGCGAGGCTTACCCTTATCGCAGTAAAACGTATGGGAACGCTTTCCCGCGACGAAATGATTGAGGAACTCGATCAGGAAGGCAGAGCAGAGGTCTCAAGAATGGAGCGCAGGCTTGCGTCCATCTCCCTCATAGCGCAGATTTCCCCCCTCCTCGGGCTTCTGGGCACGGTAGTGGGTATTCTCAAAGCCATTATGACGCTGGAAACCGAGTCTCCCATGGTTTTGCCGGCGGATATCGCGGCGGGGCTTTCCACAGGGTGCATAACCACCGTGGCCGGACTCCTCGTCACAATTTTGTGTTTCCTTGGTTTTCACGTTCTTGTCGTAAAGATAGACAGGCTTGTCCTTGACATGCGTCATGCGTGTTCAGAACTGCTTTTGTTCCTGTTCGTACGCGCTCCCGGGGCTGAACGGGAGTCTGGAGAAGTCGCGGACGCCGCGAATCCCGCTGTTGCGGAGGCAGGCAAGTGAGCGGCAAGGTAAAACTTTCGGCGTTCGACTGGCTTGCAGATCCGGGTCGCGGCGGACTCCGCACCAGATACAGGCCGAAGGCGAGAATACTGTCGTTTTTTCTCGTTTTTGTCCCATGGATCGATATCATGCTTCTTGGGTTCGCATTCGTCGCGCTGCTCCACAGCCGCAGCATTGTGCCGGGCGACGTCGTGAATCTGCCGGGCGGAGTGCTGCACGGAGGGTTGGAGACGGGGCATGCAGTTATCGTGCGTTCGCTGAACCGAAGCGATGATTATTCCGGCGTAAGCCCGTTCGATCAGGATGGGGCTTCGTACGGCACAGCGCTGCCGCACGAAATAAACGTCATGGTCTTCTTCGACAATGAGCGTTTCAATATGTCGTATCAGCACAGGATATCGTCGTTCTACAATTCCCTGAGAGAAAAAGTTTCGGAGACGGGTGTGCGCGATGTGCTGCTTTACATGGACGGAGGCGTGGAGCACGCCGATGCGGTAAGACTGAACGGACTGTTCCGGTCGGCGGGCATAGAGAGGGTCTGCTACGTGCAGAAAACGGAGGCCGCTCAATGAGTTGGGATACCGGTACAGCAGACAGAACGCTGTCCGTGGGGGGTGCTCGAAAGCGTTTCAGGATTCGCAGCATCCAGCCGGACACATTTTTTGTAGTCCTTGTTTTCCTTGTATCGTGCCTTTTCATCTGGCCTGACCCGGAGCCGCGCAGACTTGCGCCTGCGGATATGGTTGTGGACGATTATCCGGTGCCGGCTCGCGTTCCTCCCGAAATCAATCCGGGCATCATGGCGTTCGGGGAACCATACGG
Organism: uncultured Verrucomicrobiota bacterium; assembly: GCA_949285835.1. Lineage (GTDB taxonomy): Bacteria > Verrucomicrobiota > Kiritimatiellia > RFP12 > UBA3636 > CASEAR01. The sequence continues at coordinate 4,353 of CASEAR010000123.1, forward strand.
CTTCGGCCTTGCTACGCCCGTGCTTGACGATCCTTTTACGACAGCGGAGTCCGTAACGCCGCCTATTCCTCGCACTGAATTCCGCCGGAACGGTACGGCCGCGGATCCGGACATAAAAGGATCCGCTGTTTCGGGCGTGAGTCCTGTCATTGCGGTGACGGCGGACATTTCCGTTAAGCCATGGCCGTTGAGCGGAACGTATCCGGCGGGTGTACACTGGGACAAAGGCGTGTTCGGCGAAGAGCTTGAAGTTCCTGAGCTGGATGGGCTGCTTTTGGATTTGGGATGGAGGAGCGGCAGCTTGGAGATGCTGCTTTTTGTGGGGGACGGCGGCATCGTAAAAAATGTGTGCTTTATGCCGAATTCTTTTCCTCCGGATTCGCTTTCCCGTCTGGAGAGGGCTCTTTTGAGAGGAATCCGCATGAGTCCTGCGCCATATGCAAGACCTGATAAATGCGGGAGGGTCTCCCTTTCCTGGAGGTTTCCTGCCGGAGAACGGAACAATGGCTGATCCGGCCTGTAATTTCATGAAGAGGTACGTCATTATGTCGTTAAAAGAAGCAATGAAAAACGGGGACATATACTGCTGCAGCGACGCTGCGCTTCAGGAGGAGCAGAGGCAGCATATGGAGATACTTTATGACTACAACATGACGCGGCCTTCGGAGGTTTCGAAACGGGCCGAAATCCTCAAGCGTTTGTTTGCTGACGTCGGCAGGAACTGCATAATCGAGCCGCCCCTGCACGCCAATTGGGGATGCAATACTCACATAGGCGACAACGTATATGCAAATTTCAATCTTACTCTCGTGGACGATGCCGACATATGGATAGGCGACAGCACCATGATCGGTCCCAATGTTACCATATCTGCAGCCGGGCATCCGGTTAACCCAGACCTCAGGCGGGCTGTGGCACAGTTCAATATGCCGGTGCATATCGGCAAAAACGTCTGGATTGGTGCGGGGGCGGTAATACTTCCCGGTATCACTATCGGGGACGATACGGTGGTGGGCGCCGGAGCGGTAGTTACCAGAGACCTGCCGTCCGGTGTCGTGGCGGTTGGCAATCCCGCGCGCGTCATGCGCGAGATAGGCGAGAGGGACAGAATTTATTATTACCGGGACAGAAAAATAGACTGGAGGAAGTTCTCATGAAGAAAGCCGGGTGCAATGAAAAGAGTGCGGATGAAGTGATTGATACCGGGTTCATTCCCCCGGCGGCAGAACTGCGGCGTCTGCGCAGTCTGCGCAAGGAATGCGGCGGAGGCGAGTTTGTTTTCGCCTGGGAGCGCGCGAACGGCAAATGTTTCAGATTTTCCGTTCCCGTGCCGAAAGGGCACGTCGATGCGGCGGAGGAGTTTGCCAGGCGGGCGGTCAAGACTGCGCTGTGGGTTGCAGGCGGGTACAAGCTGTATCTCGCAGGCGACAGGCAGATATGCGGAGCCGTTGCGAAGGAGTACGCTCCCGGCGGGGCGAGATCGTTTGACAGGGACATGATGCTGTCGTCATACGGCAGAGAAGTCCGCACAGAAATTTGCGGTGCGGACGAGGTGCCGTGCACTTCAGACAACTCCGGCGGGACCGGTATTTCGTGGGACGGCGGGCGCATCGGATTTGATCTCGGGGCCAGCGATTTCAAGATATCGGCTGTGCTGAACGGAGAGGTGAAGTTCAGCGATGAATTTCCGTGGGATCCGCGCAATGCCGCGGATCCGGAGTATCACTTTGAAAAACTCAACGAAGGCCTCAAAAAGGCGGCCGCATATCTGCCGCATGTGGATGCGATAGGGGGAAGCACGGCCGGAATAGTGGTGGACAATCAGATACGGGTGGCTTCGCTCTTTCGTGCGGTCGCTCCTGAAAAATATTCGGAAGCGCAGTCCCTTTTCAAACGTGTCAGCAAAGAGTGGGGCGTCCCCGTGCACGTGGAAAACGACGGCGACGTCACGGCGTTGGCGGCGTATCTTTCGGGGAACTCGAAAAGCGTCCTCGGTATCGCGATGGGTTCCAGCGAAGCGGCCGGATACATCGATGGCACCGGCTCAGTGACCGGTAGGCTGAACGAACTCGCGTTTGCGCCCGTGGACATGTGCCGCTCGGCTCCGGTCGACGAGTGGTCGGGTGACTACGGAGTCGGGGCCATGTATTTCTCTCAGCAGGCTGTAAACTTCCTTGCGTCTGCCGATGGGATGGAGTTCCCGGAAGAGATGAGGCTTCCAGAACGCCTTGTCAAGGTGCAGGAGATGATGACGGAAGGTTCCGCCGCTGCAGAACGCATTTACAGGACGATCGGCGACCGCCTCGGCCATTCCGTTGCGTGGTATCGTGAGTTTTATGACTTCGAAAGCCTCCTCATACTCGGCAGGGTGACTACCGGACGCGGCGGGGAGATTATCGTCGATACGGCTAAGAAAGTGGTTGACAGCGTTTATCCCGAGCTTTCCGGAACGGAAATAACAATGCCGGACGAGAAAGCCAAGCGCCTCGGCCAGTCTGTGGCCGCCGCCGCTCTCGCATGACCGGTTCCCGGTGGCATCCGGAAACGACGCAGCTATGGATTTTGTGATCTGTCCGGACAATAACTATGCGGAACCCGCCGGGGTGCTGATCTGCTCGATATGCAGAAACGCGTGCCCCGAAGACGGTACCGTCCGCATACACGTTGTCACAAGTCCCGGGTTTGATAAGTCGCACGAAGATACGTACCGCCGGATTGCCTCCGGATTCGGAGCAATCCTGTGCTGCCGCACCGTTCCGGAGGATCTGTGGAGCCAGGTGCCGGAGGTCCGGTTCTCTGATTCGCCGCACGTCACAAAATCGGCGTTCAACAGGTTCTTTCTTCCCGAGATTTTAAGCGATGCAGACTGCGTCGTGTATCTTGACTGCGATGTCGTTGTGACGGATTCACTCGCGGCTCTCTCTGCCGTGCCTGAAACGGCGCTCGCAGCAGTGCCGGTTGCCGAGCGCTGGAACCCGGAATGGTACGGGAGACTGCGCCTTGACATACGTCTCGGGTATTTTAACTCCGGCGTTATGGTTTTAAATCTGGACTACTGGCGGCGCAATGACGTTTCGAAACGTCTGCTTGAGTACTTTCTGCGTAATTTGCAGAATGTGAGGTATGCCGATCAGGACGTGCTGAACGGAGTCCTCGGCGCAGAGAAGTCGGATTTGCCTTACAGATACAATGTTCCTTCGGGCATGCTGATGCGTTCGTCACGTTATTACTGGGAAGACTCCGTACAGATAGAGGAGGCTGTCCGCGCGCCGGCTGTTGTTCATTTTTCCGGTGCGGACAAACCTTGGCAGCCTCTTTGCTTTCATCCGTGGAGGGACGTGTACATGCGGTGCCGTGCGTCGGCCGGTTATTCCGGGATGCCGCGCCCGTCGTCTCTGCCTCCGGCGGTATGCCGCGCACTCGAAATCATGCGTCCCGTCCTGAAGCCGTTTTTAAAGCGTGCCGGGATTTACCGCGCCGATATACCTCCAGTTTGATATGCATTCGAGCCGCCCGGATGCGGAATATTGCGACCTTGGCGCCGCCGGTCTTCTGTGGTTGTTAATTGCCTGAAATACAGGTCATGACGGTCTGCCGCGGAACCAGTTCATGCGTATTGCCGGTGCGAAGCCGTCCGCGCGGAAAGCCGACGTGGCAAAACCTGGGGTGATTTGCGGGAGAAGCGGATGCAAATTATCTTGGGAATTCATTGTTTCGTCCTGAGTCGGTTATCCCATGCCTTGCCCAGACATTCGCGTTCTTCAAACTTAAGATGTGCCCGGGGATGAGAACGTCTGGGACACTTTCCCATGATGTTTCCTTTCTGCATGGATTGTGTGGCGGTTCCCATCTCAGCAGAAAGCGAACGTCACCGTTTTCCGGAAAAAATCTGCCCGCATGACGGCAATGCGGAAGCACCTCTTTGGTCGTTTCGTTTCATGGCGTCTATTCTTCCTTGGAAGAGGCTGCCGGCCTGTGGGTATGGACGCTGCATTCTGCTGTTTTCAATTCTGCGTGATTTCAGCATGGCGCAACGCGCGGCGTTGTTGTCCCAAATATTCGGCTGCCGCCTTTACGCTTATGTCTTTCGTGTCTCCATTGTACGGTGTCAAGTATTTGACGCATCACCTGACGAAGCCGTAAAGCTGTTTTTGTCGGTGTCTGTTTTTATGGCACAACGCGACTTTGCATTCCGCAGGTTTCACGCAGTTTGTCAAATAGAAAAGACACCGTAGCATTCAGAGACCGTTTTCTATTGTTCATTTGCATGGACACCGAATGAAATGAGTGATGTGGACGGAAATCGGTTGTTCCGATTACA
>CASEAR010000124.1 GCA_949285835.1 uncultured Verrucomicrobiota bacterium
GTGATCGAAAACTTCAATCGCCTCACACGCCGCTTCTATCCCAAAGACACCGACTTCTACAAGGTGACAGACGAAGAAATCGCCCACCTGCAGCACCTTCTCACAAACTACCCACGTCCATCGTTCCTCAACAAGAAAGCCTGCGCATGAAAATCTTCTCCATCCTACCACCCTCGCTGCGTCATTTTACTTGCATTTCTCAAAAAAGTTTCCCCCGTGTCATTCATTTTGCGGCTTCCTCCGCATCCAGTATTCTCCATCCGATGCGTCGACGGTATAACGGAAAGTCCCGCTGTTGCCGCAGAAAATACTCGTAACGGTTTTCCGGAATTTCGACTCCCGGAGGCAAAAGCCATCCGGCTTCGGACAAAATTCACAGCGCTTATACGGCAGAGCCGCGCCGACGTCCGTCCTTCGGGAAGGCGGTGCCGCAAATTCGCGGCGCCGCATGACACGCGAAATCGGCATTTCTCTAAAACACCTCGTATCCGCATCATATCTGACGCCGCGCTTCCGCCGCCTTCCCGCAAAATATTACTCAGGCGTTCGCGTCACGCGGCATTGCACCATACCATACATAACGCCTTGTCCCGCACATTAAAGGCAGAAACCCGGTTACAATTGCGCACTGCGGAACAATAGAACTGCCGCGTAGGAAATTCGAACAGATCAGTCAGGCGCGATATTATTTGTTGCTCAACGCGGAACAATGGAACTGCCGCCGCGCAAACGCACTCCTCTCATACACCTGCAAAACGGCCGTAGCACCGCTGTCTTTTCTGCTGATTGCACGAAAAATACACGACTGCTCTCAGTCTTCGTATGATTGCACTGGATACAGCAATACGGATATTAAGATAACAACTCAGACGCACTTGCGAAAAACTCCCTCACGTTCACAGTGTGTGTTTTCAGAAATCATGTGCGCTCACACCGGCATCTCCCGACTACAGCTCATCACCGGCATTTTCGGCCACACAGAGACCTCGCTCAACCTGCGTTCGAATGCGCAGCACGGGAAACTGAACGAAAATTGTGCGGGAAGTCCTGTGCTCCGGCAGCGGGAAACTTCATAAAAGCGTCTGTGTATCTCCTTGCCATCCGGGCAAACACCGTCCGCCGAGCTGCCAATGGCGAAAAAACTCGTCGAGAACCGCGCCGAATACATTGAAAGATCCGCGGTCCCGTACAGGCGTTATCACGCTGGACAGCCGCAGAACGTCCAACACCGCTCAGCCATGACTCACGTTCCTTATCCCGCTCTGCCGGAGAAACCTTGCTCTGCCGTGCACCGGATCTCCCGACGCACATAAGAAATGCTGCCGGAAAGACCGGCTGCGGCCACCTGTTCCTGATGCCGAAAACAGCCCGATGGCAAAAAACTCAGTTGTTTTTTGCAACCAATACCGCGCCCAAAACGAGACAAAGCAGCACAGGCACCAGCACAACATACTCCGCACCCATTCCGGAACTCTTCGACAGAGATTCCCCCAAAATGGCGAACAAATAGAACGCTCCGGCCACACCGAGACTGATGCCGATACCCACGGAAGACTCTCTCCTGTGCTGTTTGATGCCAAGAGGGATTCCCACGAATACGAAGCAGAAACACGCCAGCGCCAGCGCAATTCTGGAGGTAATTTCCACCTTCGACCGCGAAATGTCTTTTATGCCACTGCTCGAACGGGGAGGATGAATTTTTGCGGCGTACACATCCTTAACCAGCACCCATGTCGGTTTATCTTTGACGCGCCTCTTCTGCTGAAACGGCTTATCACCCGACGCTTTCGGATTTTCCAACAGATACGGAAGACTGTCCGCCCTCACGCTGGCGATGCCCGTCTGCATTGGAAACGTATTTATCGATACGTCTTTCATATCCAGACGAAGCGCCTGATTGCCGTTTTCGAGTGAAATCACCGCCTCTTTGGCAACAAGCTCGCGAACACTGCCGTCTTCGAGCGTTTCCACCACCTTGACGCCGCGCAGCACATCCCCGTCCCGCTCCTGCACGTAAAACGAGTATCCCGGGAAATTATCGTCCTCTATCACCCGTCCTGGCTCTATCATTGCAGCTATTTCCGCCACGCCGATGTTTTTCCGGAGAGACTTCCGGGAATAAGAGCTCTCAGGCGCGACATCGTTGTTCAGGAAAAGACAGAAAACCGAAAAAAACACTGACACCGCTAACGGCGTGCGCATAATCATCCACAGGCTCACGCCGCACGCCCGCATGGCCGTAATCTCGCTGTCTGACGACAGACGCCCAAACACAAGCAAAGAGCTCACAAGGAGAGCTATCGGTATGGAATAAGATAGCGTAAACGGAAAACCGGACCAGATGTACTGGAAAATAACAGTCGCAGACGCGCCTCTTGAAAGAAGCGTCGTCGCCTTGTAGAGCAACCCCACCGACATAACAAAACTCAACACGAGCAATGCCATGAAAAAAGTAACGAGAAACCCGTTTATTATGTACTTGTGAAGCTTACCCATCTATCAGACAGAAAATCCCGTTCAAAACAAAAAACGCCCCGTGAACCTACATTCGCGGGGCGCACGCTGCGTCGGCTCCAGAATTACTTCTCAGCCGCTTTCGCGGGAACATCCGTTCCGCGCACAACGCCTGCTATGTAAACCTCAACGCGGCGGTTTTCTGGGGTTCCGTTCTCAAGATCGTTCTCAACCTTGGGATAATCAAACCCGTATCCCTCGGACTTGATGCGATCCTCCGAAATCCCTTTCGATATGATGTAGTCTCTAACAGCGGCCGCACGGTCTTTCGACAGCCTTAAATTGTGACGGCGGCTGGATGTCTTGCGGCGGTCCGCATGCCCTTCGACCACGGCTGTGGAGTTCGGATTTGCAAGCATTACTTCCACAACCCTGTCAATCTGCGGGAAGTAAACCTCTTTAATCACTGACTTATCCGTGTCAAAATTTATGTTAAGCTCGAAAAGCATTACATCATCGGCACCAACGAGGGGATCCGTGAAGTCAAAAATAACTTCATGCCCATCCCTTACGCCGCCGTTGTCCGTGTCCGGATTCAGAGGATCCGTCTTGTATATCTTCACCTCTGAACCGTCAGAGAGAAAATCGAAATCCGTGTCCGGATTCAGAGGATCCGTCTTGTACGTTCTAACCTCTTCTCCGTCGAGAAGACCATCGTTATCGGTATCCGGCACAAGCGGATTAGTCTTGTACTTCAGGACTTCCTGGCCATCGCTCAGGCCATCCCTGTCCGTATCCGGATCGCAGGGATTCGTCTTGTACTCCAAAACTTCCTGGCCATCTGTAAGTCCGTCCTTATCCGTATCAGGATTCAGAGGATCCGTCTTGTAAACCTTCACTTCATCGCCGTCAAGAAGGCCATCCCCGTCCGTGTCGGGCACAAGCGGATCTGTCTTGTAGGTTTTGACTTCCTCCCCGTCTCTGAGGCCATCCCCATCCGTATCGGGGTCATTTGGATCTGTTTTATAAGTATTGAGCTCTTCGATATCTGTAAGGCCATCCCCGTCTGAGTCTGTGAGAATATTGAACTCCGGATCATCGCCTATTTTGTCCGCACCCCAACGCCACACAAAGCCGACGTCCATGGTCATATTGAATTCAGTATTGTATCCGGCCAGATCCACACGCGCATCGCCCCTCAAGCTCCAACTGTCGCTGAGGTGGTACATTATGCCGCCGCCGCCGCGCAGGGTGAGGCTTACAGAATCCCCAGTTACATCCTCGCCGAAGAATGTCGCGCCAACGCCGGCTGTAAGATACGGATCAATCCTGTCCATCCTGGTGAAATGAAACAGCAAATCGCCGTATATCTGCACCATGTATGTGTCGCCGAAATATTGGTCGCCCTTGGAATAGGAGCGCCTGCGGTCAAGCTCGTGCCACACGCCATTCTCGTCCTTCATCGTATAGCCGCCGAGATTCTCGTCGAGTTTCGGAGCGAATACCAAGCTCCCTTCAAGGGTCCACCACTCGTTGTATTCATATCCCAGACGTACAGTGAGGTACAGGCCGTCCTCTACGCCCTCGTCCCCCTCAAAATTCACAAACCCGATGCCGGGACTGACATACCAGCGCCCGAAATCAGCTTCCTCTTTTACAGCCGGGACTTCCTCTCCCGCTTTGTCAGACTGTGCCACGCCCGCACAAACGCCAACTCCAGCGAACAATACCGACAAGAAAGCGGCACAGGCAAACCGATCTATTTTCACTGCTCTACTCCTTATGGCCTCGATTCACCGTCCATATCCGTACGTTCGTCAAGGCACCCACGAACACGCACGACACAATTAGTCTAACACGGGAGAAGCAGCAGGTTCAAGAGTTTGTTTAAAACGGTTCTCGTACTCCGAAACTGAACCGCCAGACAGACCTCCCGTACGAGACGTCCGCCCGAAAACCCCTCCCCCTGAGATCAGACAAAATAGCGAAAAACACAACCTGTGAGAAAAATAAAGACAACGATAGCCACAGCTGCCTGCTCGCGCTGGTTCAGGCTCACGCGAGCCGTGACACGCCTCAGCATGAAATGCAGCCGCCCTCCGGAATTTACGTGCATATCAGACTTCACTTCCGCGCGTCCGCCGGGGTTCCAGTTAAACCTCCGGAACGGAGGAGGCCACGACAGACTCAATAACCGCAACCACTTCCTGCTGCGCCTTCACCGCAGACTGCAGCTTGGCCAACATTCGCGACTCCCTCTCCCTGAGGATCGCTTCACGATGCTCCGCAGCGGACTTGAACGCCCGCAGATCCTCCACCTCATGCGAAAGCGCTTCAACCATTGCCTCTGCCCGTGAAAGCGCTTTACGCGTGTTCAAAAGCTGGAAAGAAAGCTCTTCCGGAGTGGCATCGAAGTCCTCAATCTCCAAACCCTCCGGAATTGGGACCGTAACGTACTTTCCGCAGTTCGTGCAGACAATCACCAAACCTGCGCCACGAGGATCAATCGACAGGTGCTTTCCGCAATGCGGACAGTCAAACTGTATGTCCGTCTCAGGCACCTCGTCAATATCCAGCTCCACGCTGCCAACCCCAACAGTGCCAGTCTCTTCCATGCCATCTCTCCTTTCCGTCCGAACTACCATAACCCGCATCGCATAAGAAAGCCGCCACACGCCCGTGCCCGGGTGCGCGGCGGCTGAAAAGAAAACAGACAGCGCTCAGTCACGCCTTCTTGACGCGCCCCTGCTTTATGCACGCCGCACAAACCCTGATATGACACGCCCTGCCGTCAACTATGGCATGAACCGTGTGCAAATTGGGAAGAAAACGGCGGCGCGTCACCGCTGTCGTGTGAAGTCCGATCCCACCCTTGTACTTGGGAAGTCCGCGCCTGATAACTTTGTTGCCGGTAAGCGGACCCTTCCCGCAAATTTCACATACTCTAGACATTTCTATAACTCTCCTACCTCGCAAAGACGCGGACTACTTTATATCATACCCGAACCGGAATCAAGAACAAAATCACGATGAAAAACAAATAACAGCAAAACCTTCCGTCAAACCGCGAAACAACAGCAAAACCACTGCAGCGTGCCGATCCTACTCATGAAACCCGGCGTCTCCCGTTTCTTCGCAACACGGCGGACACTCTGCCACGCCGCGGATGGCGGCAGCGATCCGATTCAGCTCTGCGTCGCTGCACATCAGAGGCGGCATGGTGTAAACGAAGTTCGAAAACGGTCTCAGCCAGACCCCCGTGTCCAGAATAACTTTGCGGACATCTGAAGGGGATGGCATATTTTTTAGCTCAACAACCCCTATCGCCCCCAGAACGCGCACGTCCGCGACGTTATCAGTTCCTTTGAGGCCCGACAGCCCCCGTGACAGGGTCTCCGAAATGCGGCGTACAGACCCGGCGTAGTCCAGAGATCTGAACAATTTAAGCGAGGCCGCCCCCGCGGCGCACGCAATCGGGTTCGCCATAAAAGTGGGCCCGTGCATAAACGCCGCGGGACTCCCAGTGGAAATTACGTCTGCAACCCTGCGTGAAGCGACAGCCGCCGCAAGCGTAACCGTTCCTCCCGTGAGCGCCTTGCCCAGGCATACGATATCCGGCACGACGCCGGCGTGATCCATGGCAAAGAGTTTCCCCGTCCGCCAGAAACCTGTGGCAATCTCGTCAAAAATAAGCAGAAATCCATACTCGTCGCACAGCCGTCTCAATTCACGGAGATACTGCGGATGGTACATCCACATCGCGTTCCCGCCCTGGAACACAGGTTCGCATATGACCGCGGCGATCTCATCCCCGTGCTCCTGCGCCAGAGAGCGCATCGAGTCAAAATCCTCAGGCATCCATTCACCGCCAAATCTGCTGACCGGCTTCTCAGCAAAGAAATGCCGCGGCATGATGTCCCTGAAAAGAACATGCATCCCATCCGGGTCGCTCAGCGCCATCGCTCCGGACGTGTCTCCGTGATACCCGCCTTTAAGCGCAGCCAGACGGCTTCTGGACGGTCTGCCGGCGGCCCGCTGGTACTGCACGGCCATCTTTGCCGCACATTCCACCGAAACGGAACCCGAATCCGCGAAGAACACCCGATCCAGCCCGGCAGGAAGAAAACCGCCTATCATTTCGGCAAGTTCCGCCGCAGGCCTGTGCGTAAACCCGGCGAACATGACGTGCGGCATTTTCGACGCCTGTCTGCGTATCGCACGGACTATTTCCGGATTGGAATGCCCGTGAGCCGCACACCACCAGCTTGAAACGGCATCTATGAGTTCAACGGACTCCTCCGTTTTTATTCGCGTTCCGCAGGTTTCCGCCGCGGTGAATACCGGAGGAGGGTTGCCTATGGATGAATAGGGGTGCCAGATATGCTCCCTGTCGAAGCGCACAGTCCGGGCGGCATCCGAAGGCTCCGTCCCGGCAAATATCTCCGAGAAATCCACATCCGGAGGATTTTCGGGATCCGACACCTCCGGAACAATTACCACGGGCGCGTCCTCTCCCGCCCTTTTCAAATAGGACTTCAGCATCCGAACCGTGTCGGACTCAATCTGCGGATCAGTTCCAGCACAGTAGTTGAACACGACTCCCGAAAGCGTCATCCCTCTGGAGAAGAGAGACTCCAGCGACATGATGGCATGATTCAGGCGTCCAAGCGCGCCATTCGTCACCAGAATGGTCTTCCAGCCGTTTTCCCGCACAAAATCGACCGTCAGGACATCTTCGTGCAGCGGAACGGCGAGCCCACCGGCCCCCTCCACTATGACGTTATCGTGCCTTTTTGCGCACTCCGACACCGCCCGCTCGATGCTGTCAATGTCGACCTCCGCGCCCTCAAGCGCAGCGGCAAGATGCGGAGAAGAAGGAAACTTGAAAATCTGCGGGGCCGTTAAACCGCTTTTATCCTCCGGGAAATCCGCGCACCCCATAAGCTTGCGGTGCAGAAGCAGATCCTCGGAAAAACCGTCGCACCCGGTCTGCACAAGCTTAACTGTGATAACATCGGCATGACCACGCAAAAGTTGCCGTGCCATGAGCCCGGCAACAACGGTCTTGCCTACCCCGGTGTCGACACCGGTCACGAAATAAACACCGCTCACGGTAAAATCAGAGACCCCACCTGACGACGTTCGCGCCCCACGTGAGGCCCGCACCGAACGCAACCATAAGAACGTTGTCGCCAGATTTGATGCGGCCCCCGGCGTCCGCCTCCGCAAGAGCGAGCGGGATGGACGCGGCCGTTGTGTTGCCGTACTTGTCGATATTCACGACAAAGCGTTCCTGAGGAATGCCTAGCTTTTCCCCGACCGCGGAAATTATGCGCAAATTGGCCTGATGCGGGATAACGCAAGAAATGTCGGAAGGCTTGAGACCCGCCTCTTCTATCGCCTTGAACGCAACATCCGTCATCGTACGCACGGCATGCTTGAAAACAAGATTGCCTTCCATTTTCACGAACTGGCCGCGGCGCTCCAGAACCTCCGGCGATACAGGCTCGGCACAGCCCCCGGCTTCGATCCTGAGCATCTGTGCAAAGGAACCGTCGGCTCCGGTAATGGACGACCGCACACCGCCGCCGCTGCTGCTCGAACGTTCCAACACGACCGCTCCCGCCCCATCCCCGAAGAGGACACAGGTGCTGCGGTCCTGCCAGTCGATGATAGAGCTCATCTTTTCCACGCCGATTACAAGCGCCTTGCCGCAGGAACCGTTTGAAACATACTGGGCTGCAATGTCGAATGCATAAACGAAACCTGAACACGCAGCCGCTATGTCGAAGCACATCGCATTCACAACGCCCAGCTTCGGCTGCATGATGCACGCCGTCGACGGAAGCGGCTGATCAGGAGAAATCGTGGCTACAACCAGAAGTCCGATGTCGGACGGATCCACGCCGGCCCGCTCCAGAGCGGCGCGCCCGGCCTTTTCAGCCATCACGGAAGACGTCTCCCCCGGCGCCGCAATACGACGTTCCCTGATTCCGGTGCGAGTACGAATCCATTCGTCATTCGTTTCGACCATTTTCGAAAGATCATCGTTGGTCAGAATTTTTTCCGGAACATATGCACCAGTCCCGGCAACAACCACGGAAGCCGACGAACCACCCCTGAACATTATCTTCAACCCTCTGTGTTTTGCGGCGCGGCGCGTTTCGCCAATCTCGCCAGATTCTCGACCGTCTTCCCGGTCACGCGGTTGCGCACCGCCTCAGCAGACACCCGTATCGCATGGAAAATCGCCTTGTGCGACGATGCCCCATGAGTGATTATCACCGTACCGTTAACACCGAGAAGCGGCGCCCCGCCATACAGCTCCGGATCCATGCGCTTCTTCATCACGCGGAGCGCCCCGCGCAGACACAGCGCGCCGAAAATACGGATCGGATTCCTGGTAAACTCGTCCTTCATCCAGTGGGCTATGGCCCTGGAGCTGCTTTCCACCGTCTTCAGAAGCACGTTTCCTACAAATCCGTCGCACACGACAACGTCGATGTTGCCCTTGAACAGGTCGTGCCCTTCCACATTCCCGCAGCAATTGACAAGTGGGTTCGAACGCAGCCTCTCGAGAGTCTTTTTCGTGACTCCGTTGCCCTTCAAATCCTCTCCGCCTATGCTGAGAACGCCAACCACCGGATCCTTCTGCCCCATTATGGACTCGGAATATATCCTGCCCATCACGGCGAACTGCTCAAGCTCCTCATCAGTGCAGTCGATGTTGGCTCCGGCGTCTATCACAAGAACGGGACGGCCCAGCGAAGGAAGAAGCGTTCCTATGGCAGGCCTCCTCACGCCGGGGCAGCGGTGAAGCACCAGAGTGGCGGCGGCCACCATAGCTCCCGTGCTACCCGCGGAAAGAAATGCGTCCGCCTTCTTCTGCTTTACCAGCTCCATCCCCCGGTATATGGAGGAGTCACGCTTCGAGAGCACCGCCTGAGCAGGCGGCTCGCCCATGGCGATAACCTGCGTCGTATGAAAAATCGAAAGACGGCTGCTCTCGCTCGCATCGCAGCGGGCCATCTCGGCTTCTATCGACTGCCTGTCCCCCACAAGGATAATTTCAATGTCTTCAGGCATACGGCGGCTCGCTTCCACCGCCCCGCGCACAATCTCGCGCGGAGCGTAGTCGCCGCCCATTGCATCAACGGCTATGCGCATCGGCAGATCTCCCCCGAAACGCCGTCACACCCCAACGGAAACAATCTTGCGTCCGCGGTACATACCGCAGTTCGAACAGACGCGATGACTCTCCACCGCGGCTCCGCACTCCGGACAAACAGACCCGGACGACAGCTCCGCCTTCTTCTGCGCGCGGCGCATACGCACGCGCATCTTCGACTTCTTCCTCTTTGGTACGGCCATTTCCTAACTCCGTTTCAATGCGTCCGCCGCCGCACGCCGGCCCGGGAAGACTCCCCCCCGCAAACCGCCGCCAGACTCCCGCGGACAAAACTATTCACTCGTCCGCGCCACCCTCCGGAAAATCAGCCGGCATACCGCTGAACAGCATGCCGAAATCATTTCCGCATCCGCACGGCCCGTCTGCAAGCCTTTTTCCGCAATGCGGACAGACCCCCCTGCAGTCAGGATCACACACTGGATGACTCGGAAGGGACAATAAGATACATTCTCTCAATTCCGATGTCAAGTCCACTTCCGTATCATTCCGCAAAGTATCCGCCGCAATGTCAAATGAGTCCGATATGCATATTTCCATGTCGCACCCGCACCGGCAGCATATCCCGGCAAACGGAGCGTCAAAGTGCCCCCTCACGAGAACCCTGCCCCCGAACATACTGGCCAGGCAGCGCCACTTCACCGCACCGGACGGGTGAACAACCTCCATCGGGCTGTCCACCCACTCATACATTTCCGCAGGTTCTTCACCGCTGAATTCCCGCGGTTCCTCCGACAAATCAGCGAGCAGCAGAATCATCGCATTCCCCCGCGCGAGACTTCCGCACAGCCGTTCAGACGGCTCACAACTACGTGCCGCTCTATGTGGCGCTGCACCGCTGGCGGGACAAACAGGCTCGTATCCCCCGCGAATCTGGCCACCTCACGCACCGTGCTGGAACTCACGTAACTGTGCTCTTCCTTGGGCATCATGAAGAGCGTTTCTATCTCCGGGGCAAGTTTCCTGTTCGTGAGCGCCATCTGGAACTCATTTTCGAAATCACTGTACGCTCGCAGTCCGCGGAGCACCACACGCGCTTCGTGACGGCGCACGAAGTCAACAAGCAGTCCGTTCATCGGCTCCACTTCCACATTGTCCAGATCCTGAACGACTTCCCGCGCCATCTCCACGCGTTCGGCGCATGAAAACATCGCACCGGCCTTCACGGAAGTTGCCGCAATGGCGATTATGACGCGGTCAAAGAGCCCGCACACCCGCAGGATCAGATCATAATGCCCCAGCGTCATCGGGTCGAATGTGCCCGGATACACTATAACGCTGTCACGCCCTCTGCTGCCCGTCCGTTCCATATCACTCCGGTGTCCTGTACAATAAAAGCCTGGTGTTTCCGTAAGATCTCTCGTCTATAACCCGCCAGCCGCCGGGCGTACCCGGTCGTAGGCTCCCAGTGCGCTGCTCCACCACAAACACCGCACCGGGCGAAAGCCGCCCTCCGGCGGCGGCAGCAGCCAGAACCGCGTCCGTTATATCCGCTTCGCCGCGCTGCCCATACGGAGGGTCGGCGTACGCCACCGTCGCCCCGTCTCCGGGAAACGCCTTGCCCTCAAGCCACTTCAGCGCATCACATACCGCCACCCTCCCGCGGGAGAAGCCGGCTCCGGCCACAGCATCCACATTACCGGCCAGAACAAACGCAGTTCTTCTGTCCCTTTCGACCCATGTCACCGAACGCGCACCCCTGCTCAAAGCCTCGAGCCCGACAGCCCCGGTTCCTGCGAAAAGATCGACGAAGACCGAATCAGCAATCACGGCGGAGAGCATGGAAAAGAGCGCCTCCCTCACCGCGTCCTGTGTCGGCCTTACATGTTCCGAGGACGGAGCCCTCAGCCTCCGTCCCCGGAAATCTCCACCAGTAATTCTCACAAAACCGGCGTCTCCCGCCTCAGAACGTTTCTCCGAACCTCTCGAAATATCCGCGGTCATGCGCACAGGCCGGACACTTCTCAGGAGCTTCCGCTCCTTCGTGAATGTAGCCGCAGTTGCGGCAGCGCCACTTCACCGGTGTTCCATTTTTAAACATTGTTCCGTTCTCAATCCTCGCCAGAAGCTTTCTGTAACGCTCCTCATGATACGCTTCCGCCTTGCATATCATCCTGTACATGGCGGCGATCTCAGGGAAGCCCTCCTTGTCCGCAGTGTCAGCCATAGCAGGATATGCCTTCGACCACTCCTCGTTCTCCCCCGCCGCCGCCGCCGCGAGATTCTCGGCCGTCGTGCCGATTTTCCCGGCCGGATACGTTGCCGTTATCTCCAAATCTCCGCCCTCAAGACACTTAAACATGCGCTCTGCATGTTCCTTTTCCTGCGAAGCCGTTTCTGCAAAAATATCGGATACCAGTACATAACCTTCCTTCTTCGCAACACTTGAGAAAAAGGTGTATCTGTTGCGAGCCTGAGATTCTCCAGCAAAACTGGTAAGAAGGTTTTTCTCCGTCTGAGTTCCCTTTACGTTCATGTGAATTTCCTCCTGCACCGACGCCTCCCGCTCACAACTGAGCAGATCCAAAGCACCGAAACACGAGCATTATAGTATAAAAAAAAGAACGCCGCAATCCCATGCATCTCATCGCAGTTGTTCATAGTTATGGACACCAAGCCCAAAAATGGAAAAACCCCATTGGTCAAATTCAAGGACACCGAACGGGGACTTTCTTTCTATCATGAAAGGGCATGAAAACTATGGCCAACCAGACATTCTCGGATATC
>CASEAR010000125.1 GCA_949285835.1 uncultured Verrucomicrobiota bacterium
AGCGGCGACAAGTTTGTTTCTTTGGGATACGCGGCTCCGGAGCAGGAAACCGACGCCAGTTCCACGGACGAGCGTGCAGACGTATACGGCCTGGGCGCTCTGGGGTACTTCGTGCTTACCGGTAAGAACCCGCGGTTTTTCAGGGAAGATGAGATTCCGGAACGCATGCGTTCCGTCATAGAGAAGGCTCTTGCCACGGACCGCTCCCAGCGTTGGCAGTCTGCGGAATCATTCGTGGTGGCGCTCACCGAACTGAAAAATGCGGATACCGCGGAGAAGCCCACCGTAAAAACCACGTGGCGGTGCAAGTGGTGCGATACCGTTAACCCGCTGACCACGAAATACTGCGGGAGCTGCGGGTGGGACGGCGGCGAGGAGTGCCGTGAGTGCGGTGCGGAAACTCATTTCGGCGTCCAGTTCTGTTCCGTATGCGGAGCAAATGCGCGCGAGTATGAAACCGCCGCCAATGTCCTCCGCAAGATTAAAACGGCAAATGAATCGCGCCAGTACGAACAGACCGTGACTTACGCGCTTCAGCCGTTTATGTTTGAACCGGTCGGGCCGACAGGCAGAGCTATGCTCGAGGAGATTCAGAATGGAATGTCCGAGGCAAAGAGGAAGCTGGAGCGGAGAAATGAGCTGCTCGAAATAATAAAAATGGAAATCCGGGCAGAGAATTATGAGAGGGCTCGACGTTTTATCAATGAGTTCAGAACTCTTTCGCCGTCAAGCGATGCATTTGAAAAGGAACTGCAAAAATTCCCGGAGCAAACCGGGCGTAGAGACCTTGTTCGCGTAGAAAGAGCTTTCTGGGAACAGGATTGGGATCTTGGAGCAAAGATATTAACGTCGGTTACGGGGCTATCCGGCCGTAATCTGGCGGAATATGAGCGACTGCAGCGGATGCTCAGCGCGCACAGATTCAGGCGTAAAGTCTTTCTGAGCCCGCTTGTTTTTATACTGCTGTTTGCCATGTATATTTTGAGCTTGCCGTTTGCCGCAGCTTTCCTTGCGGGCAGTTCAGCCGTAAAAATATGGCGTCCGGCGTATGCGGTGTGCCGCCATCTAGGGTTGGAAAAATTTCTTGCATCGGCGTTGAATGTGCTGGGACGGGATGCATACTCGACGTCTGCCGAAGCGCTGTTCTGTATGGAGGACATAACGAGAGACGGCGTTTCTGAGGCTGGGATTCAGGAGAAACCGGTTTCTGACGAGCCGGAAGAATTGTCTGTTTTGCGCGATGGCTATACGCAGAAGCTTCTTGATTACCGTAAAGCGGTAAACGAAGCGGAGGAGGAATGGCGGGCCGGTTATGTTTCCGCGGTTGACAGGCTTCGAACCGACAGGCAGAAAAATGGAGATTTTGAGGGATGGACGCAGCTGAATCAGGAATATATGCGCTTCGATGCCGAACGCACCATACCAGATCCACCGGATACCAAACTGGGGCCGCGCGTGGAGTCGCTGCAGCGTTCGTTTCTTGCGATGCGTGAGTCAAGACTTTCAACGGAAATGCGCAAGTTTGTAGATGCCTCCAAGGAGTATATCTCCATACTGGAAAAGAAGACAAGTGAGGCAACCAAGGCCGGTTATACAGATGTGGCGTCAAAATTTCACGCCGCCGCTGCGGAGGTAAGAGAAAGCAAGGACTACGTGGACGCCTCCGGATTTCTTTCTTCTTACAGTCCTTCGTGGCAGGACTATTCCGCGGCGCTTGATTCAACCGTGTTTTTCTCTGAATCTGCAGACCTCGAGGAACTGACAAAGATGCGTGACTCTTTTGAACAGCGTCTCTCTGATCTGGCTTCCGATTATGCCGCCAAAGAAGGAGAATGGCGCGGGCAGTACCTCGGAGAATTGGAAAAACTACGGAGGAACAGACAGGAAAACGGCGACTTTGTTGGCCTCAGTGCTGCTGACGCGGCGTATCGCGATTTCAAAACGTACGGAGAGATTTTTCTGTCGGAATCCGGCGAACAGAGCGCGCTTTTGGACGTAAAGAAGTCATTTCTTGAGAAACGGGAAAAAATCACCTCGGATTACTACGCGGGTGTTCTGGCGGAGGCCGAAAAGTATGATCGGATACTGGCAGATTTTGTTTCTTCACGGACGCGCGCGGGCAGGGTGAATGAAGCAGCCGTTGCCGTGGCTGAGCGTAATCGTGTCGTTGAGATACCGATCGTTTCGGAGGCATATGGGAGGCGGAACTCTCTGGACAATAAGGGCAATTAAGTTCAATATTCCGGGCACTGTTATGCGGCGGAGGAAAAGTTTATGGAAAGCAGAATAAAATTGGCGTTTACGACATTGGGTTGTCAGGAGTGGAATTTGCAGGACATCTTGCGGAATGCCTCTGATATGGGATTTTCCGGGGTGGATTTTCGCGGATATCTTAACGAAATAGACATAAGGAAGACTCCGGAGTTCAGTTCCCGCATATCTGATACACTCGCGCGCATAGAGGACTCCGGGCTTGCGGTATCGGCGCTTTCAAGCGGAGCGCGGCTGTGCGGGAACGGCGACCATTCAAACGACGGCGATACGATTCGCGAGATGGAGGACTACGCTGATATGGCGGCGCATCTGAATTGCGGAATCGTAAGGGTTTTCGGAGGAAATGTGGGGCAGCGCAGTTATGATGAGGCCGTCGATTCAATGGCGGCGATGCTGCGCCGGGCCGGCGAAATCGGCAGGGCTCACGGCGTCGTGATGGCTCTGGAGACGCATGACGACTGGATAGCGTCCGTGCGCATCGTTGATGCGTTTAATGCCGCCGGCTGGCCGGAGTCGACCGGCATTCTCTGGGACGTGCACCACCCGTATCGGTACAGAAATGAAAGTCCTCAGTTTACGTTTGACAACATAGGCCGCCATGTCGTTTACACGCACTGGAAAGATTCGGTAAAGCTGCCGGACGGAAGCACGAAATTATGTCCGCCCGGAGACGGCGACATCCCGCTTAAAGAGATATTCGATGTGCTCCGCGACGGCGGGTACGCCGGATGGTATACCCTCGAATGGGAACGCAGATGGCATCCAGAACTGGCTCCAGCGTCCGAAATATACGGTGGTTTTGTCAAGCTTATGACGTCTTTCATCTAATTCGCAGCTTGTTTGCAGATAATGAGGTACGCACTTGTTTCAGATATCCACTCGAATTTTCAGGCTTGGAATGCAGTCATGTCAGATATGGCTGCTTTTCATGTAGACAAGGTTGTCTGTCTCGGAGATGTCCTCGGGTACGGTCCGGATCCCGGCAAGTGTCTTGACTCTGTACGCAAACACGTTTCAGTTATTTTGATGGGTAATCATGATGCGGCGGCGGCAGGCGTGTTCCCTACGACGGACTTCACGGATATTGCCCTGCGAAGCATAGAATGGACAAGGCGGCATTTGTCTGATGCCGGCATCGCCGCGATTTCCGGTTTCCCGCTGGTACACGCAGAGTCCTGCTTCCGTTGTTCGCATGGCGGGTTTGCCCGGCCCGGAGATTTCGACTACATTCTTACGGAAGATGATGCTGAGGAGTCGTGGGAATCTGCCGCTGAGCCGCTGCTGTTTACGGGGCATACGCATCTGCCGGTTGTTTTTGTAAAATTTTGTGACGGCACTGTGTGTGCATTGCCGCCGCAGGATTTTATGATGGAACCGGGCTTGCGCTACATAGTGAATCCGGGGTCGGTAGGATCTCCCAGGGATTTCGACTTGCGCGCAAGTTATGCGGTGTTTGACGAAGAAACACGTTCCGTTGTCTTTCGCAGGGTTTCCTATGATTTTTCAGAGTTCCGCGAAGCTGTCAATATTTCCGGCCTTGATCCGTGCGAGGTGCCGCTGCTGTGCGGTGTGGCAGAGAGCGACAGTCCGGAAGGCATTTTTGAGACGGCAGGGGCGGCGGCCGTGAAGGCGGAAACGGTTTCTTCGGACGGGTGCACAGTGGTTCGTTCGCGAGAAAGAACACCGGTTTCCGGCGCGGCTTCAGAACTGCCGCGCGCCATAGTGCAGTCTGTGAGTGATACCGATTCGGATTCACAGACTGGGTCGAAAGATGCCGGATTGTTTTCCAATACCGTAAAAATTTCTGACATAGTCATCGATACGGATGCGGTGCAGCGAAGGCTTGTCGTGATTGGCTGTCGCAATGCGGCAAAGGAATCTGCCGCTGGAAAGGTTAATCGGCCGACTCATGCCGGTTCCTCTGCAATGTCCGGACGGTCTGTGAAGAAGGCTTCCGGGCTCAGGGGACATTGCGGGAAATCTGGTGCTGGTGACTTCCTCGCGGGTCAGCGCCTCCGGACAGGTGCGGGCAATCGAGGAAAAGCCGTCCATGGAGGAGCTTCCTCCCGCGTGCCGTACAGGGTTGGCCTTGCAGTATGCGCGGCGGCTGTATTTTCGGCTGTTTTTCCCTTGATGGTCAGATGGGGATTCGAGGGGGACGGGCGCAATGCCCGATATATTGAGAAACACATGCCCGGTGAGACGCCGCACATGTCTGATTACGGTGAAAACGAAAATGATGCCATGTACGGCGAGAAGCCGCGAAGTGGGCCGCGTGCGTTCGAGGTCAAGCCCGAGCCGGAGGGATCGCCAGAAAAAGGTGTTTCTCGCGAAAGTCCTGCGCGCAGGCAGCCTGACCTGCCGGACAAAGTCTACGGATACAGGACTCCAAAACCCGGAGATGACGGCAACAGGCTTGCTCAGATATACGGTTCGGATGCGCGCGGCCTTGGAGATTACAGGCTGACGCTTCCAGACGGCGCCGGCGCGGCATATGGCTACATAGGCAACAGCCTTGCCGCCGGTCTTACGCTGATCAGCGGGGAGCCCGGAACGGCTGTTTGGGTGGATACGCCGTTTTTGAAATTCGGGAAGGATAACTCTGTGGAAGTTATGGCGAGGGTTTTGCCGTTTGACGGTTCCGCAAGCGCTGGCGGCAGGTTAAGCCTTCAGATCCGTTTGCGTGACGAGAAGAGCGGTGAGATTCACGTGATGCGAAGTGTTGAGTTCAAGCCCGAAGGCCTGCCTGCAAACGTAGCTGAGCCAGACTGTTTTTCCGGTAAATCTCCCGCTGAAGGATGGCAGACGGCGTATGCGCTTTTCCCATCGCCGGGGTCCTCAAAAACCGTTGGTCTCAGATTTGAGGGCTTGTTTGACGGACGTGTCGCAATCGGCGGCTTTGTTATGAGACGCCGTGAAAAATGACGCATTCTCTAAGTGTTCTGCCGTTTTATAAACAGCGTTGCAAACTTTTCGGGATACAAATGGTATGAATTTATTTTCTGTTGCTGATAGCGGCGCAACGATTGCCGCGGTGTGTACGGCGCCGGGACCGGCCGCAATCTCAATTGTGAGATTGTCCGGTCCGGATGCGCTGCCGATTGCCTCTTCGATTTGTCCGAAGACAGATATTTTGTCCATGGATGGAGGAAGATTTGTTCATACGGGTATTTTCGGCAAAGACGGAGAATTCATCGATGATGCCGTTGTCCTCGTTTTCAGAAAACCCCATAGTTACACGGGGGAGGATACGGTGGAGTTCCAGACGCACGGTGGACGGATGCCATGCGGGCGGCTCATGAGCGTATTGTGTGACGCGGGCGCAGTGCCCGCCGCTGCCGGGGAGTTTACGTGCCGCGCCTTTCTCAACGGTCGTCTTGACCTGAGCCGTGCCGAGGCCGTGATGGATATGATCAGCGCCCAGTCTGTCCGCGCGGCGCGCGCTGCCGGGGAACAGCTGCGCGGCAGTCTGGAACGCAAGGTAAATTCGATTTATGATGAAATTATGGATATCTGTGCCGACATAGAAGCAACGCTTGACTTTCTGGACGAAGAAACCGATGGTCTTCTTGACCCGGCGGGCGTTCCTGAGCGTCTCCAGCATGCAATCTCCTCCGTTAAGTCTCTCGCTTCGACGTGGAATGAGGGAAGACTTTTGCGGGAAGGGGCGCTTGTTGTTCTGGCGGGCGCGCCGAACGCCGGAAAGTCGACGCTGTTTAATGCGATGCTGGGCACGTTCAGGGCTATTGTAAATGAAAATCCAGGCACGACGCGGGATTCCATAGAAGAAAACATGCTTATTGACGGCATCCCAATCCGCATAGCCGATACGGCCGGGATCAGGGATACCTCCGATGCGGTTGAGATGGAGGGCGTCGCCCGGGCAATGGAGCTGGCGTCGGCAGCAGATATCGAGCTGCATGTGGTGGATGCTTCCTCAAGAAGCGTTTCTGCCCGGGATTGGCCTCCGGTATCGTGCGGCGGCAGACAGAGAAAAATAATCGTGTTCAGCAAGTCTGATATTGCTCCCGTGGCCGCCGCAGACGGGGTCCGCCATTTCCGGCGTTCCGGATTCAGATCCGTAGCTGTGAGCGCGGTGAACGGGACCGGACTGGATGAACTCAAAAAAGAGGTAGTTTCAATCCTTGGATTTGACGCGGCGGGGAATGAGGACGTCGCGGTTTCCGGCAGGCATCGTTTGCTGCTTGACGAAGCGCTTTTGCATCTGACGGAGGGATTGTCTCTTTTTAACAATGGAATGGAGGATTCGGCGGTATTTTGTGCAGGTGAGCTGCGCACGGCAGCCGAAGCCCTCGGCGGCATTACAGGCAGAAACTACGGAGAAGACCTGTTGGAAAGCGTTTTTGCGCGTTTTTGCGTAGGAAAATGAGTGCTCGTTGTCATATCTTTCCACATCTTCCGTCTCCAAACTTAAGATGTGCCCGATGACGGGAGTATTTGGTACGCTCTTCCATGGTGTTTCCTTTCTGTGTGGATCTTGTTGCAGCTTCCATTTATCAGAAAGCGAAACATCACTGTTTTCCAGAAAAAATCTGCCCGCATGGCGGCAATGCGGATGCCCCTCTTTTGGGCGTTTCTTTTCATGTCTGCAATCCTTCCTTGGGTATGGACGTTACATTCTGCAACTTTGCTCATTTTCCGTCGCGGTCTGCGAGCTTGTTATGTCCGTAAACATATGATACGATAGGCAAAAGGTTAGTGTTACGGTTGGGAGGCTTGGGTTGAAGAGGATTCTTGTTACCGGTGCGGCCGGTTTTATAGGTATGCATTTATGCAGGGAGCTGCTTTCGCGCGGGTGTGAGGTGGTTGGCGTGGATAATGTCAACGATTATTACAGCACGTCCCTGAAGGAGGCGCGTATATCAGAGCTGTCCGGCAAAGACGGTTTTAGATTTGAACGTCTTGATATCTGTGACAAGCCAAGGCTGGAAAAGCTGTTCGCGGAACTTGGATTCGATGTGGTTTGCAATCTGGCTGCGCAGGCAGGTGTGAGGTACTCCATAAAGAATCCGGACGCTTATGTGCAGAGCAATGTCGTCGGTTTCCTCAACGTTTTGGAGTGCTGCAGAAACTATGGGCCTTCCAAATTGCTGTATGCGTCGAGCTCCAGCGTTTACGGAGGGAATAAAAAGGTTCCTTTCTCGGAGGAGGATCGGGTGGATTGTCCTGTGAGCCTCTATGCGGCGACGAAGAAGACAGACGAGCTCATGGCGCACGTTTACAGCCATCTGTTCGGAATTCAGACCATCGGGCTCAGGTTCTTTACGGTGTACGGACCTTGGGGCCGACCGGACATGGCGTTGTGGCTCTTCACGGAAGCTATTCTAGCTGGCCGCCCGATAAAAGTTTTCAATTATGGAGATATGAAACGTGATTTTACGTACATAGACGACATAATATCGGGTGTTGCCGCATGCATTTTTTCTGACAGACTTGGCAAGTGCGAGGTGCTCAATATAGGAAACAACAAACCTGAGCCGCTGATGAAGCTTATCTCTGTGCTTGGGAACGTGCTCGGGGTGGAGCCTGTAATGGAGATGCTCCCGATGCAGCCGGGAGACGTGCCGGTTACCGCTGCTGATATCTCAAAAATTTCCCGGCTGGCCGGATTTAAACCCGTCACTTCAATAGAGGACGGAATTCCGTCTTTTGTGGCATGGTATAGACGCTATCACGGAATCTGAAAATGTCTGTCAGGGATTTTGTTGTAGTTTTGGTCGGGCCTCTGTATGGGGGCAATATTGGCTCGGTGTGCCGTGCCATGGCCAATACCGGGATGTCCAAACTCAGGCTCGTCGCCCCGGACAAGAGTGTGGATTGGTCCGAGGCGGAGCGCATGGCGTGCCACGCAAAAGGCGTCCTTGACAATCTTCAGATTTTTGATTCGTTCGCAGATGCCGTCGGCGATTGTTCTGTCGTCGCCGGATCTACGGCCAGACACGGCCTATACAGGAGGCATGCGCAAACGCCGAGGGAACATGCCCCAGCGCTGTGCGAGGCGGCTGCCTGCGGAAGGGTGGCGCTTGTGTTCGGAAGGGAGGACAAAGGGCTTCTGAACGAGGAGGTATCAATGTGTACGCACCTCATAAGAATACCCTCTGTTCCGGAATACTCATCGCTTAATCTGGCGCAGGCGGTCATGGTGGTTTGCTATGAAATGTATGTGTGCGGCGGCGAATACGAGACAGAACGGGAGAGATCTGCACCCGCTCCGGCGGCGCTCAGGGTTCGAATGCTTGATATGTGGCGCGGCCTTCTGCTTCGCATAGGGTTCATGGAGATTAAAAAAGCCGATCATATGATGTCTGCCGTGAACAGAATATTTTCGCGCGGAGCATTGACGATGTGCGATGTGAATATCATGATGGGTGTAGTGAGGCAGGCCAGTTGGGCGCTGGACCATGACAGGCACAATCCCCCTGATCATTCGACGGAGCGCTGACTTTATGTACTACTCTATGGTGAGAGATGCTCTTCGCAAGATAAAGACGGTTGCCGCAGCAACTGCGCTGGAAGGACTTCAGCAGCCAATCTGCATTTTGCTGTCTTTTTCCGTCATGGTGCTTACCGTGCTGCAGCCCGTCCTGCAATTGTTCACTTTTGGAGAAGAGGGAAGGCTGCCGCGCGATGGCGGCTTGGCTTTCACACTTGTATTTGGTCTTTTCATGGTCGTATTTACAGCCGGATTCACCCTTTCCGATGAAATACGCAGAGGAACTGCCGCCGCATCTCTGGTGAAGCCTGTGGGCCGGATCATGTTTTTTCTGGGGAAATTCTTTGGTGTGGTTTTTGTGGTTTTTCTTTTTTGCTTCCTGTGTTTTTTCTCCACGGTTTTTGCGGAACGCGCCGCGGAACATTATGCCGAAACAGAGCACGGTATGGGGTATTATCGCGACGGAATATGCGCGCTGTTGGGATTGTCTGCTCCCGTTCTGTCGCTCTTTGCGGCGGCGGTGCTGAATTATTGGCGTGAAATACGTTTCGGAGTGGGGTATTTCGCGTCGGCGTTTATTTTTCAGATGATTGCGTTCGCCGTTCTCGGTTTTTTCTCCCGTGAAGAGGCTTGGCTCGGTTTGGGGGGCTGGACGGCAGCATCGTTTGATTTGCGGATATTTCCGGCAACGCTTCTTATCGCTTTGCTGCTGAGCGTCTATTGCGCCATGGCAGTGTCTTTCTCGGGCCGTTTGTGTACGGGAGCGTCACTTTGTCTGTGTATTGCTGTTTTTTTTGCCGGATTCGGGGTTTCTGCGTTTGATGATTATGTTTTAAGCCGTCTTGCGTATGCGTTGATCCCTGATGTTCAGCATTTTTGGGCTGCTGATATTTTGTCTGGCGGTGGTGTCATACCTGCAGGCTATGTAATAAAAACTGTGATGTACTCATTTGTGTACTCGTCTTTTGTCCTGCTTTTCGGTGCGTGGGCATTTGTGGAAAGGGATATTTAATCTTATGAAAGTGTGCGACCCGGGAGATGCGGAGGCGGTTATTTTTTCCCGCGGACTTGAAAAAGTGTTTAAAGACTTTTGGAGGAGGGCGAGAGTCCGGGCCGTTGGAGGCATAGATTTTTCCATAAGACAGGGGGAAGTTGTCGGGCTGCTGGGGCCGAACGGGTCCGGAAAGAGTACCACGATAAAAATGATTCTCGCTCTTCTGAATCCCACGGCTGGCTGTGTTCGGGTTTTCGGCAAACCGCCCAGTTCTGTGCATGTAAGGCGGCGAACCGGATACTTGCCGGAGCTTTCATACCTTTACAAATACCTTACGCCGCGGGAAACACTTAAGTACTATGCCGGTTTGTTCGGAATGTCACGCTCCGAATCGGCAGAGAGGATATCCTATCTGCTGGAGCTTACCGGGATCTCTGATTCGGCGGACAGGCAGGTGGGGGAATTCTCCAAGGGGATGGCGAGAAGGGTGGGACTGGCACAAGCCTTGATAAACGATCCAGACCTGATCATCCTTGACGAGCCCACTTCAGGGTTGGATCCTGTGGGCCGGCACGATGTAAAAAAGCTTGTACGCAGTCTGGCATCGTCCGGCAAGACGGTCTTATTATCTACGCATTTGCTGTCCGAAGTGGAGGACGTTTGTGACAGGGTTATTATACTTGCGGGCGGGAAGATTGCGGCGCAGGGGACACTCGACGATATTTTGTCTGTATCTGACGGCGCCGCAATGACGTTTCGCGGTAATGTGGATGCTTCTCTGGTTTCCGAACTGTGCCGTGTTGCGTCTGACGCAGGCGTTGAAGTTGAAGTTTCCCGGCCCAGACGCTCATTGGAAGACTTTTTTCTTGAGAAACTGAGCGTGGAGAATCGCAGATGAACCGAAGCGTGTTTTCCATAATACGGATGACTTTTCAGACGTATTTAAAAACCAGATTCGTGTTCTGGCTTATCGTTTTTATCGTGGGGGGCTGCATTTTCTTTCCCGGCATCGTGACGGACGGCGCGTCGGTCAGAGGAATGAACAGGATGCTGCTGTGCTGGACTCTCGGTTTCTCCGTTTTCATGCTCGGAGTTGGCATGCTGTGGGTTTCGTGTACTTCTTTTTCTTCCGACTTCGATGACGGCAGACTTGCCGGAGCCGTTTTGACCCCGACAGGCGCGTTTTGTCAATGGTTTGGGCGTTGGCTTGGTTTGGGTGTGATCGCCGGAAGCATCCTTATAGTTGTATACGCTGCGGTTTACCTGAACCTTAAGTTTCGTTATGGAGGCGGGATGCCCACAGAGCAATTGCTCACTCAGACCGATGATTCTGCGTCTGCGGCTGCCGATGATTTGTTTTCTGAGATGCTTCTGAAAGGTGGCATTAGTGATGATTCCGCCATGGAAGAGCTCCGTGCCGGAATCAAGAACAGGATCTGCGGAAGTTATCTTCCGGTGAATCCCGGAAGCGCCAGAGTCTGGAAGTTTAATGCTCCGAAAGGCGGATTTTCGGTGGAGAATAAACTTAAAGTCAATTTTTCCTATCTCGCATCATATGGGGGAACCGGTTCTTCCGGGGACATCGGCAAGTGTCAGGTTCTCCTGCCGGACGGAACTGTTGTTGGAACGGCTGTCGTAGACGATAAAGTCGGCGGAATGTTTTCGTTTGAAACTGACTCCGGAAAAATGTCTGAATGCAGATATTTTGAGGTGGTGTTTACGAATACGCAGGATTTGGCCGAAGGTTCCGCCGTTCTTGTGGATCACGGCGCATCTGTTCTGGTTTATGTTAATAAGGGGACTGTCGCTGGAAATATGCTCAGATCCTTTCTGGTGAGTTTTTCAGTATTGCTTCTTCTTGTCGGAATGGGGCTTGCGGTGGGGATGGTGTTTTCATTCCCGGTAGCGGTTTTTTCCGCTGCAGTTTTAGTTTGCGTTGTTTTTGTCGGGAGGAGTGAGTTTCTGCCGGATGGGGAAGCGGTAATGACATCACATATCGCTGCTGCAGATGAAAAGCCAATGCTTGCGGAAATGTCATTAAAGTTTTCGCGAACGATGTCCATTGTCATAAGAAAGGCAACGGATCCAATTTACAGCGCCGGGGCTTTTGATAAACTCGGGGATGGTCTTTTGATTGATGCTGGCGACGTGTTGTGGTGCTTCATTACGGCCGGGATTGTAATGCCGATGATCATGGGGGCGGCAGGCGCATTTTTTTTGAAACGCCGTGAGTTTGTTTAGTCTGTCCTTTAAGAATGCGCAGCGGCCGGAGGTATCCGCAATTTCCGCTGCTTCGGAACTACAATGCAGGCGGATTTCGCGCCGTTCCAGCTTCTGGCAAATATCCATTTATCCTAAATTCGACAGTTGGACGTCGCGAATCGCCACTTAAGCCAATAAAACCGCGGCTTTGCTTCGGTTTTTCTGTTTCACCCAATGGGTGAATAAAAAAAGTAACGACCTTTTGAATGTGGTATGATTCATACCGTTAACA